>DASXWI010000242.1:0-2451 GCA_036503755.1 Saprospiraceae bacterium
TAGATTTCTGAACACAGAAAAAATGAATACACAGTATAAATATGGTCGCCACAACTATAGTCTTAACGATTTTGGTGTTCGTCCGGATGAATTGGATGGGATCATTCAATTATACAATGGATTGTATCAAACACAGCATTAAGTTATGACGGAAAGGAAAGGAGGATATTCAAATGCATTTACAGCAACGCTGACCGGTATTGCGGATTTGTTTCGCAAACAAAAGAATGTGGTGGTGCTGAATAATGAGGATAGGCTGGAAGGAAAAAACATTCTGATTAATGGGGCTAGTTCTGGTCTGGGCTTTGAAGCTGCGGTGCAAATGGCAAAATTAGGAGCAAATGTATGGATGGTCTGTCGAAGTGGCATACCGGAGAAAGGCGAACTTGTTCGTACTCGTACTGGAAATCCTAATGTTCATATGTTGCATGCCGATCTCTCAGACATCACTTCGATTCGATATTTGGTGGATCAGTTGAAAGCATTTTCCGTGAAGTTGGACATGTTGATTGAAAATGCGGCTGTAGTACCTGCGAAAAGCAGGAAGACAAAACAGGGCATTGAAGAGATGTTTATGGTCAATTACCTCTCGAAATACCTCTTCATGCGATGGCTGCTGGATGAGGGTTTGTTAAATACGACAAATGGGAATGTTCCAAGGATCATTTATATCTCTTCTGAAAGTCATCGTAATCCGAAGGGATTTGATTGGGATGCATTTGGGAAATACAAGGAGTATTCGATGGGGAAAACGGTGGAGTTGTATGGATATTACAAACTACTCATGACCACTTTCGCCAATACCTTATCGAGAAGGCTTAATCCATCCGGTCAACTCAAGTATTCTGTATTTGCACTTTGCCCCGGCCCTATCAATAGCAATATCGCAAGAGAAGCACCTGTTGTGTTTAAACCTTTGTTAAAACTTGTCTTCGGAATATTTTTCCGCGCTCCATCAGCAGCGGTTAAACCCGTCGTCTATTTTGCATCTTCCCAGGAAGTGAATGATAAACCAATAGACTACTTGTTTCTCATGAGCAGGAAGGAAATGGACTCCAAATCGACAGAAGAGGAGAATGGAGACAAACTGTGGAAGCTTTCAGAAGAGCTTTTGCAAAAGCATGATGTCGTTTTCCAAAAGTCACTTGGCTGAATTATTTTGATTTAACGATGTACTCTGTGGCAAGGAATGTTTCCATACTTGGATAGTCAATAAAAGATTTCGTGTCAAGGTAAACATGAAGCATCCGTGGGAGAATGACCAGAGGATTGCCAAAGAATTTGAATGGATTTAACAAGTCCGAAGTTTGCTTTACTTGTTCTTCGACGATTCCATTAAAGGGTTTTGACGCATTGTTTAGACTTTCTTCCACTACATTGCGATTGTAATTCCACAAGGGATGGTAGCGAAGGGATAGGGGAGTGTGACTGTTGTGCCAGCAATCAATAAAAGTTGAACGATCAATGTTTTTCTTTTGAGAAAAAAGTGTGAGCAAACAAGCTCCCGGAGTCTGTTGGCCATCAGGCCAGTTTTTGTTGTATGAAACCGGCAGAGCTTCTGTTACGCGATAGGCACCATAAAATCCATCTGCATCTATAAGGCTATAAACTGGTTCGTTGCTTTCATGTTCAATCGAAACAGCAGTCATCTTTTTCTTGCTGAAGGGTATGATGGATAAGGTGGGTGGTGCTTTGGTTGTGATAGTGTATTTGAGACGGAAAGGTTTGAATGTTTCTTCAATATATTCTACTAACCCGGCGATTCGTGTGGTGAAGGCTTTGTAATCCTCATTTCCAGATCCTTGTATGAGGTATATTTCTTTGTGCATGTTGATTTTCTCCTCTAAAGATTTATTTTGTCACGAGTATAGAACAATCTGATGACAATGTCAAATGATAGCCATGAGGGTTTACATATCCTGGTCACCGGTGGCTCCGGTTTCCTGGGCAAAGCGATTGTTGAGGAATTTCTTGATGCTCAATCGCCTGTCGCTGTAAACACTATGAGAATTCTTGATCTCAAACCTTATGATGGTATTGAGGATCCACGTATAAACTTTATCCATGGAGATATTTGCAATCCAAACGATATTGGTAAAGCTTGTGAAGGAATTGATATCGTGATCCATACTGCCGCGGTGGTGGATTGGGGAACAAGAAAGCCACATGAAGTTTATCACGCAAATTATACCGGAACACAACATGTGATTGAAGCGTGTAAGAGCAATAATGTTCCAATGTTGATCTTCACAAGCTCGTTGGATACAGTCATCACGGGTAAGCCACTGAGGAATATTGATGAAAGTCAACCTTATCCTGCAAAACATCTCAACATGTATTGCGAAAGCAAATGCCTTGCTGAGAAACTGGTGATAGCAGAGAACAGCGATGAGTTGAAAACAATGGTGCTGCGACCCTCAGATATTTATGGAGAAGGCGATCCATATCATA
>DASXWI010000243.1:0-2500 GCA_036503755.1 Saprospiraceae bacterium
TTATTTCTTCAGGTTGGCCATCGGAATCAAATGAAGAAGGATCCCATCCCGGGCCGAATGAAGGCACGAGACCTTGAAATCCGTTACAATCAAGTTTATTCCAATCTATTAATTCGTAGCATATCTGAACTTCTTCACCAGGTTTGTAAGGGCCCTGAGCAGGGCTTCCTAACGAAGTACTGGTCACATACATTCTGTCTCGTTCATTGCAAAATTCTACATCTATTGAAGTAGCACAGAATTCAAATTCTCCAATGTTGCCTTCTAAATCCGTAATTGCAACGACATACAACGTTGACGGTTCAATGTCAATGTAATTCATTACGACATTTCCCAATGTACCTGTGGCACATTCAACAGGGATAAACGTAGTGCAGTT
The DNA here is from genome assembly GCA_036503755.1 of Saprospiraceae bacterium. Classification (GTDB taxonomy): domain Bacteria; phylum Bacteroidota; class Bacteroidia; order Chitinophagales; family Saprospiraceae; genus Opimibacter. Next base: position 380 of record DASXWI010000243.1, read on the forward strand.
GACAGACCTTATTAAGGCTATTTGAGGTTGGTTAAATTCATCTGAATGAACACTGAGTGTAAGTAAATCAGCTGATGTATCTGTTGTGATAAAGAAATAGGCAGTTGAATTTTCAAAATCAGGACAAGTTCCTGTGATGAAGGTCGGACCAGGGCCATAACCAGCGGTGCAACCACTTACACAGATCAACGCATCATTTGCAGGAGGATACAGATGGTTTGTAAGCATCGAATCTGGTTCGCACAAAAACTGGGTTGAACATGTATCAGGGTTGGGATTTAGGGTAAAATACCAAACGTCCTGTTGTGAAATTGAATTGGTGGGTACATTTTTGTCTGTAGACAAAGTATTTGCTAATACGTGGTAAACACTATCCACGACTACAACATCAACTGCAAGATCAGCAAGTGACCCTCCGTAGTTCATTTGTTGGAGGATATTACCGTCGAGGTCAGTATGCAACATCCAAACATCGGCAAAGCCTTTATTACCGGTTAGCAAAGAATCTTCGCTGGTTGAAGTTGTTGTAATAACTAATTGGTTGTCGCCGAAAAAGTTTGCATGAGGTCTGAAATCATTGCCACTACCTCCATAATGGTATTTGCCTTGTGTGTCCCCATCCTGAAGATCAAGTTTAAGCACCCACACATCATTCAGTCCAAAATTGATATCGAAATCTTCATCGTTTGATGAGGATTGTCCTAGAACATAAACAAAACCATCTGGATGTACGATGATATCACTAGCTTCATCATCCTCAGATCCACCAAAAGTTTTCTGCCAAAGAGTTTGTCCATTCGGAGAGATTTTGATGATCCAGATATCTGTCCCTCCTTTATTCGTTTCGAGTCCGGGCAAGTTTGAATTACTGGTAGCAGCCACATAAATATTACCGTTGACATCTGTAGCGATCGCTTCAGGAACATCGGATCCACTTCCTCCTAATAGGGAAGTCCATTGGGTAGCGAGTGAAAGATTTACTTGTACAATCCAAACATCTAATAGCCCATTGTTGAATTGACTATTAAGAACAGGGGAACTGGATTCCATGGCCATGGTAACATTGCCATTGAGATTCATACAGGCATCAACTGCTAATTCTGTAATATTTCCTCCGAAGATCTTACCATCGACGATCGTCCCATTATTATTTGTACGCATCAACCATCCTCCTGCAAGTCCAAGGATATCTCCAAAAAGTCCCTGATCGGTCCTGGTTGTCCCAAAAGCAAACACTCCACCATCGGTATTTGGTAATACCGCTTCCAGGTCATCATTGCCTACACCCCCAAATGTTTTACTCCAGATCAAAGAACCATCAAGGTTTCTTTTTGTGATCCAAAAGTCACTCGCTCCTGCATTAGAGGGGAGATCTCCATCTGTTGAAAAGCTTCTGGCGCCTAAAAAGAGTGTTGTATTAGATGAACTGACTGCGATGTCTTTAGCTTCGTCAATAGAATTACCTCCAAAAACATAATTCGTTTCGAGATTGGTCTGGCTTGTAGCCTGAAGGAAGAAAAACAACAGCAAGCTTGGTATACTTAATCTTATCATTGGTATATTGTTGATCTATAGGTCGTTGGAAGTGAAAATTTACGCAATATTGTGGGAAGTGCCAAAAATCATGCCTACCGGGATAGCTGGAAGGTTGATAGAGTTTCCAGCCTGCCTTCAGCAGCACCTAAAATTCAAGTAACAAAGCCTTATGATTCAAAGAATTGAGAATAAAGTAGTACAAGTCCAAGCCATGGGTTTTGTCAGTAAAATCGGAATAGGGATGGCCTTTTTGGTTTTGTTTAGCCAGTGTAATAATTCTAAAGCGTCTCGTCAACCAGAAACTCCGGGTCTTGAAGCGAAGGCGGATTCATTGGCGACCGTTCCCCCTCCGGTTGTCAAACCTGTTGGTTATGATACTTCCCATTATTTACAACTGATCAGTCAACTTTCAAGAAATCAACAATCCACTCCCTGGCCTTTCCCGGAAGTTTTTCCGAAAGCCGGAGCTATATTTCCTTTCAAGAGAATTGTGGCCTACTATGGAAACTTGTATTCTACCAGGATGGGAATATTGGGAGCATTGCCTCCTGACGAGATGTTGGATAAGTTACAACAGGAAACCAT
>DASXWI010000244.1:0-4864 GCA_036503755.1 Saprospiraceae bacterium
GTCAATTGATTTTTTCATTGGATACAGAAGTTATGCACCTACGGCGCATTTTATGACTTCTTGCATGGTTGTTACCAACCTATGGCCCCGATGGGGCATGGCTTTTTCTTATTTACTCACAACTCACAACTCACAACTCACCGCTCACCGCTCACTGCTCACTGCTCACTGCTCACTGCTCACCGCTCACCGCTCACCGCTCACCGCTCACCGCTCACTACGCTTCGCCTCAGCTTTCGCCTCAGCCTCAGCCTTTTTCGTCTTCACTGTTTTCATCTGGATAAAGTCAACGAAGAAAGCAAACGCCATGGAGAAGTAGATATAGCCTTTTGGAATATGGAAGTCGAGGCCTTCTCCTATCAGGGACATACCGATGATCAGAAGGAAACAAAGCGCCAGCACTTTGAAGGATGGGTGCTCTGAAATAAACCTGCTGATCGGGCCTGATGCAAACAACATGATTCCTACAGAAATGATAACCGCTACATACATGATCCACAACTGGTCAACCATACCTACTGCTGTAATGATGGAATCGATGGAGAAAACAATATCCAGCAATAAGATCTGGAACAACATATCCTTGAAGGAAACCTTCTTCTTTTCTGCAGCTTCTTCATAGTGATGTTCTACTTCTTCCGATTTGAGATAAATCTCCCTTGTACTCTTATAGATCAAAAACAAACCTCCGGCCAGCAGGATGATATCTTTTCCGGAAATGCTGATGTCCATGACGTTAAACAACTCATTGTCCAGTTTCATGATCCAGGAAATGAGCGTTAATAATACGAGTCGCATGACCATGGCCAGTCCGATACCTAGCTGCCTGAGTTTTTTGCGCTGTTCCTTTGGAAGTTTGTCGGCAAGAATGGAAATAAAAATAACGTTGTCAATTCCCAGGATGATTTCCAGGACGACAAGGGTGATCAGGGGTAAAACAACGTGGGTGAAGTCCATGGATGGTATTTCGTCTTTTTAAGTGGCGTTTGCTTCTTGATTTCGCGGTGAAATATACAACAGTTTGGAAAATGAGGAAGATGGATGCCTTGTCCCCTGTAAGAGTTAGTGCTAACAAGGAAATGAGAAAATTGACGGTCCCTGAGCTTGTCGAAGGGTAAAAAGAAACAGCTCTCCCTTTTTTCCGCCGCACTCTTCGCTTTGCGAAGAGGCGGCTGAAAGAGATTCGTGACGCTACATGCCCTTCGGCAAGCTCAGGGACCGGAGAACTAAGGATTATAGACCTATCTTTACCTTCTATTCACTAAGCCAGTGCAGCACATGATCAAAGACGGATTCGGCCGCATACATGATTACCTCAGGATATCCCTCACGGATGCCTGCAATTTCAGGTGCACGTACTGTATGCCGGATGAGGAAATGCATTTCAAACCCTCTGCCCATCTTATGCAACCGGATGAAATCAATGCCATCGCAGGAATGTTCGTCAAAATGGGTGTGCGGAAAATTCGTCTCACGGGTGGAGAACCCCTGGTCAGAAAAGAAGCAGCAGAGATTATCCGGTCACTTTCGAAATATCCAGTTGATCTCACCCTGACCACGAATGGTTCGAGAACCCACGAATTTATCAACGTTTTTAAAGAGGCTGGAATCCGTTCAGTGAATGTAAGTCTTGATACACTCCAACCTGAAAAGTTTTTCGCGGTTACGCGCAGGGCGCTTTTTCAAAATGTTTGGGATAACATTCAGGAGTTGATCAAAGAAGGATTTCATGTAAAGGTGAATGCGGTGATGATGCGAGGATATAATGATGATGAAATCATCGATTTTATTCAATGGACCAAAGAACAGCCGGTGCATATCCGTTTTATCGAGTTTATGCCTTTTGCCGGCAATCATTGGGACAATCATAAAGTCATCAACTACCAGGAGATCCTGGATGTCATCGCGGAACGTTATGATTTTATCAAGTTGTTGGATGAAGCTAACGCCACTGCAAAGAAATTTAAAGTCTACAATCACGAAGGTACTTTCGCGATCATAAGTACGATGAGTGCTCCGTTCTGCAGCACTTGCAACCGGATGAGGCTGACCGCGGATGGCAAAATGAAAAATTGCCTTTTCTCCAAAGGTGAAGTGGATCTCTTGACTGCTTATCGGAATGGTGAGGATATCATGCCATTGATTGAACAATGTGTATTCGAAAAAGAAGAAGCACTTGGTGGACAATTCACACCAGAGTATGAGAAGATCGATGCGGCATCGCTGACCAACCGCAGCATGATTCGTATCGGGGGTTGATAGAAAACCTCCCGGATTGTATAGCTTAGGGCTGTCAATCTTACTACTATGATTCCTGTTCCCGAAGCCAGACAATTGATTTTGGAAAGATGTATGCCTTCCCGAACAGAGGATGTGGATCTGTTAGCTGCGATTGGGATGGTATTGTCATCAGATGTGTATTCACCAATCGATACACCGCCATTTGATCAGTCTGCCGTAGATGGGTATGCATTTTCATTTTCAAAGTGGGATCAGCAGAGCCCATTGACGATTGCCGGTGAAGTTCCTGCTGGGCATGTAGTGCATGAAAAAATGAAAGCTCACCAGGCTGTGCGGATATTTACCGGAGCTCATGTGCCTGCTGATATGGATACGGTGGTCATGCAGGAAAAAGTAGAAGTGCATGGAATAGAATTGCACATCAGGGATCCACAGCTAGTGCGTGGAAGTAATGTGAGGTTGAAAGGCTCTCAGACGAAAGCTGGAAGTTTAGCGCTCGCAAAAGGACATTTATTGACTCCGGCATCCATTTCGTTTCTAGCCAGTCTTGGTATTGCTATTGTGCAGGTGTATGAGTTGCCAAGAGTCAGGATCATTGTGACCGGCAAAGAACTTGTACCATCAGGAGCCAAATTAAAGGCAGGCATGATTTACGAATCGAATTCAGCAGGATTAACAGCGGCTTTAAAGATGCTGGGGATTACGCCATTGTCGGTGGAGGTGATCGATGATGATGAAAAGGCAATCATGCGAGCAATCAATCGAACCATAGATGCAGATATTCTCATCCTGACGGGTGGCGCTTCAGTAGGTGATTATGATTTTGTTCCCTCTGCATTGGAAAAGTGTGGAGTACAAAAGGTCTTTCATAAAGTCAAACAGAAACCTGGGAAGCCATTTTATTTCGGTGTGGAAAATCAAACCCTCATATTTGGTTTGCCAGGAAATCCTGCAGCAGTCCTTTCTTGTTTTTATCAATACATCAGGCCGGTGATTGAGCGATTTGGTGGTCAGCCGTCTAGTTTAAATCTCATGTTACCCTTAGCGGATGCATATAAGAAGAAAGCAGGGCTCACGCATTTTCTTAAAGGGAAAGTAGAAGATAGCAAAGTGGTCATTCTCGAAAGCCAGGAGAGTTACCTGATGAATTCATTTGCGCATGCCAATTGTCTTATCGAACTGGAAGAGGATAAGGAAAGCTATGCGGCAGGGGATGTTGTCAAAGTTTTGATGATAAACTGATCAGTTCATTATGCCCGGGACGGATATCCTTTTTTATGTACTCTTGCCGTTAGTAGCGTTTCTGTATGCATCGGTTGGGCATGGGGGAGCGAGCGGTTACCTGGCGTTGATGGCGATATTTGCCTTTGTACCTGACTTCATGCGGCCTGCTGCTTTATTGTTGAATGTAGCGGTTTCGTTAATTGCTTTTATCCAGTATTATCGCCAGGGACATTTTGATTGGCGATTATTTTGGCCATTTGCCATAGCATCTATACCGGCTGCATTTCTTGGAGGATTGATAGATGTGGAGGAGGATGTTTATAAAAAAGTGCTTGGTGTGTTGCTGATCCTGTCGGTGATAAGACTTTTAGATTTTCGTATTCGACCACAGAAAGAAAAAGCATATCCCCCAGTGGTGGTCGCTTTAGGTATCGGAGCGGCAATTGGATTTCTTTCCGGGTTGATTGGTATCGGGGGTGGAATCATTTTGAGTCCCATTATTCTTTTATTGCATTGGGCAGATATGAAGAAGACGGCGGCCGTGTCCGCGCTGTTTATTTTCGTTAATTCGATTGCAGGACTTGCGGGATTGTGGACAAAAGGATTTGCTCTCGAGCTGCAGATGGTCTGGATGTTACTTCTTGCTTTTGCAGGAGGAACATTTGGCGCATATCTCGGAGCAGGACGATTTGAAAATAAAAAACTCAAGTGGATACTGGCGGTGGTGCTTGTCATCGCTTCGGTGAAGCTTCTCACTACGTGAGAAGTTGTCGTCAGGCGTGAGTCGTGAGTCGTGAGCAGTGAATTGTGAGTTGTGAGCGGTGAGTGGTGAGTAGGGAGGTGGATGACGAAGTATGAGGAGTCAGACGTCAGGTGTGAATAGGGAACAGTGAGCAGTGAATTGGCAAAGCGTACTATTAATCTATTGAAAAGCAATCCGGGTGCCTTATATTTGGTTGCGGACATATCCGTGTTGTGCCGCATTGTAATAATGACATTAAGATAAACAGAAGATGATAACAATAGACAATTATTTAGATAGCCACTATATACACCGAAGTAATTGGTTAAGAGCCGCTGTTTTGGGGGCAAACGATGGTATAATCTCCATTTCAAGTCTTGCAATTGGAGTAACAGCGGCAAGTGTTACAAGAGAACCAATAGTATTGGCTACGGTTGCAGGACTTGTGGCTGGAGCTTTATCAATGGCAGCGGGAGAATATGTTTCTGTAAGTTCACAAACGGACACCGAAAAGTCCGACATAGTAAGAGAAAGTCAAGAACTCAAGGAAATGCCCAAGGAAGAGTTGAATATTTTAGCTCAAATCTATGAAAAACGTGGATTGAAAAAAGAAACGGCGATGCAAGTGGCAATTGAACTAACCGAAAAGGATGCTTT
>DASXWI010000245.1:0-10395 GCA_036503755.1 Saprospiraceae bacterium
GTAAAAACTTTTTCTTCAAGGGAAGAAATGGTGCCTACTGAAGTTGTAGGATCAGTAAGCAAAAGTTTCGTTGCCTGCGTACTGACGGGCCATAGAAAATGAACCGCACTACTTCCATTCATATCTGTGACCATCCTATAACGCCCATCGGTCGAATAGAGTAAAGGTTGTACACCATTGTGGGCAAATCCTTCGATATTGAAATATTGGTCAGTTGATTTTGTTTCGAGGTTTAAGATCATTGAAGTTGAACCTGCAGCATCTGTAGTTCTAGGATAAGTGAGTGAAACAATGACAAGCGAAAATCTACTTAGCGAATTAGAATTACTAATATTTAGCTGATTGACATTCTGTATACGATCGGATGGTATTGTGTATTGAAAATCCTTGATCTGGATGTCTTCACCAAAGATGGTATCCAATAATTCATTATTCCACTTTACGATGTATTGATGCTCACTTATATTGGTGGAAGCAAACCTGAGATGGAGAATGGCATCTTGGGCTGGTATTTTATTAATCGCACTAATTTCAGTTGTGCTGTTGGGTTCACTTGACTTACCGAAACCTTCTCCATGTAAATAACTTGAATACGATATGGCACCACTGGTAGTCTGGAAATAAGGATCATTGTTTGCTCCATTAAATTCAAGGATCTCCTCATGAATGTAAGAAGCTTCAGGAGTCGGGGGATTGGATGTATTATTTGGAATAGTAGTGACTCTCAAAGGTTGATCACTTCCGGAAAATGTAAGATAGTATGCGCGCTTATCTGTATACATGCTATGCCATGGATTGAGCATGTCCTCATCGGCATGGCGGAAAAGGTGCCTGTCAAGTTCGCCGCGGTTTTTTAAACCAAGGAATTCAATAAAATCAGTTGGTCCAAATACTCCATTTGTACTAACAAATAGTGGAACCTGTTGTCCCATGGAGTAAATTCTGATTTGGTTGCCGACGGCTTGTGCAGTAATACCGGCAGCTGCTAGAGTTGCTTGGGGGATGCGGTATATACCGTCTCTATCAACCGTAAATTTGAAATATTGCTGTTCATAATTTATCCATTCATTTCCCACGAGTGTATCCTTACCCATGACCATTTGTCCGGCTACATTGGATAAATTACAAATGAAAAGGAGAAATATCAGGGAATGTCTAGCGACCATAGCACGTAGTGTTCAAAACTTCAAAAAGTATTCAAAGTTAAGGATTTAAAGGACTACTACGCAAGAGGGGAAGGGGGCAGACCTCAGTATTTGCAATTGAAAATCAATCATTTAGGAAAGCTAAGATCGCTTTAGCAAAAGGCTCCGGTGCATCAGCATGAACCCAATGTCCAGCATTGTTGATGGTTATGAGGGCAGAATTCGGGAAAAGGTCCTTGATATAGGGAATATCCTCGTCAAGAACATACCTCGATTTTTCACCCCGGACAAAAAGTGTAGGACCCATAAAAGGTGTCGCAGGCGTAATCTCTTCCATCAAATTCAGGTAGGCATCAATGATGACGGGCATGTTTGATTTCCATTCGAATCCACCCTCAGGACGCCTGGAAATATTCTTCATGATAAATTGGATCGTGGATGGATCATTTCCAAGAAAGCGTGCAAGGGCTTCTTCAACTTCGGAACGTTCAGTTAAATTTTCAGGACGAACTGATTCAATAGCATCGATAACGTGGTCATGGTGGGGTGAATAGCGTTTTGGTGCCATATCGGCTACTATCAGCTTGTCCACTTTTTGAGGATGATCCAATGCAAATTGCATAGCCACTTTCCCGCCCATGCTATGTCCCAACAAAGATGCATGCTCAAATTCGAGATCATTTATCAATTCCAGGATGTCATCAGACATCACTTTAAAATTCATTTCCGGATCATGAGGTGATCTTCCATGATTGCGCATATCCACGACGATACATTGGTATTGGGATTCCATCATCCGTGCTACGGTGCGCCAATTGTCCCCGCTTCCAAACAGGCCATGCATGATGATGACCGGGTGCCCTGTGCCGTAAATTTTATAATTCAATTTCATGTTAAATCTGAATGCACTGTATCTATGATGCGGAGGTCGCAGGCCTCCTAAAAAGTTTTGTTAAGCGTAAGTTCACTTACGCTTGTGTGTCCGCAAAAATCCGTTTTGCGAAATCTAAGGTCACAATTTGTGTTCCTAGAACCTTCAAATATTACCTTATTTTGACATCACAATTTATGACCTCAAAAAGCTTCACCATCTTCAATGGTAGTATTATTTGCATCAAAATTCAATCCCTCTTTCTCCAGCCACTGCCAGATCAAATCCTCTTCATAGCCTCGACTCGTGCCAAAGCTGATGATTTTTTTCATCTGCTGTATGGCTTGTTCAGATTTGATCGTTTCTCTTTTCCGGGAAAGAACATTTTCCATGATGATAACATATTCATCTTGATCAATTGTATCCAGTGCTCGTTGAATCTGTTGTTCATCAAACCCTTTATGAAAAAGTCCATTGCTTATTTTACTCCGGCCCCATTGATCGAGTTTCCATTTATCGGCAACATAACTATTGGCATAACGGTCATCATCCAGAAACTTTTCCTGTCTTAACTTTTCAAGTATTGAATCAAATTCTTCTTCTGGCACACCCCATTCTGTCATCTTCTTAACCACATCATGTGTGCAGCGCTCAGCCAGTGCGCAATAATTCATCGTGCGTTTAAGAAATTCTTTTTGGTCTGAAGAAGTCATTTTAAATACCTAAACCTTACATAATGTTGATCAAGTTGCCAGGTATAGTTTCAAGTGCCTGACTTGTTTGGATAACCTGGAAATATCCACCACCACCCGCACCGCAAAACTTAACGTAAATACCTGGGATTTCAATGAGATCATCCCATTGGTCCTTTACCGGATCAGGGATCATCATGGAAAAATGCTCACGCTGAAATTGGCTGATCATGTTGATACATTCCTCCAGCTTTTGTCCTGATCCATTCATATAAAAATGTATCGCATGATCCACAAATGGAATGAGTTCACGTTCTACTTTCAATTTGAAATCCGAATCCCTGAGATATTCTTTGTAAGCTTGCACAAGCGGCCCCGTCAAACGCTCCTGGTGGCTATCAAGTAAATAGACTTTATAACCTTCAGGCCAGCCTTGGTCTTGCACGGTTTGCAAACCACCATGATCGTTTTTATACAACGCCTCCTGCGAATAGGAAACCATTGGATCCATGCCTGAACTTGATCCATGAAAGTAACCTTCCATCTTTGCAAGCATTGCCAATGCAGATGAGGGTGATGCCGAATTTTCTTTTGTGATATACCGATCATAAAGTGCAGCTACATAAGCTCCAGAACTACCTAAGCCATAACCAACAGGAATATCAGCCACATAAGCCCATCCCTCCTCGGCGTCACTGATGATGTGCGCAACAGTAGCTGCAGAAATCAGATCATTCGATTTTAACCAATCTACAAATGCATATAAAGGTGAATCCTCGCTACTAACAGCTTTTCCGAATTGTTTCCATTCCCCTTTCCAATGAGGTAGTGGTATGGCAAGTGCTTGCGAACCATTCAGAACAGTGTATTCGCCAAAGAGTAGAAGTTTGGAAGGATAGATCCGCGACAATGTTTTTGAATTTAAGAGTTACCTGTTGTCGAGAAATGGTTGCCAATTTACATCCATGACCGGTTGAAGTTGAAGAATATTTTCGCAATAATCCAGTAAAGGTATCCAAACAGACTCCAGGTTGGAATTAAAAAGTGAGGAACAGATGATATGCGTTCCAGCATCAGGCAGGACGACTTCTTTCTTAAGTGCTGCAGGAGTTCCAACCTGGGCAAACATTTCACGCATTCGTTTGACGGAAACGACCATGTCCTGATGCTCCTCATCTTTGTAATAATAGGAAACAAACAAGGGGTCATTTATTTTTCCGAAAGTTTCCTCGGTCATCGTATGTTCAATGATTGATTTGAGCGTGATCAACCCTTCGACTCGGTATCGGGTGTACCAATATTGTTGTGCAGGTCCGGGAGCCTTCCATCCATAAAAATCTGAACCCAATATCAGTTTCGATATTTGAAGTCCCCACGGCCCAGCCATCATAAAGGATCTCGGATCATAATAATCAATATTTGGCGACAACATGATTTGGGCTTCTACAAGATCCGGATATTTCGCAGCAAGGTAAAGAGCAAATGTGCTTCCGGTCGAACAAGAAACCAATATGACTTTATCCCCAAGGGCTTTTCCTATAGCAATAGCATCCAATGCAGATTGCATCCATTGCACAGGATCAATATTCTTCAACGGATTTTCTTCTTTCAATCCATGTCCTTCAAGTCGGGCGAGATATAGATTACAACCATAACGATGAGCTAAAGCTTCATGGATCGGATCACCTTCTTCCTGGCTGGCCGCATTACCATGAAGGTATACTATACTATATGGCGTTTTCTGGTAAGGTGTTCTCCACACAATACGGGCTTCATTATCAGGTTTGAGAATGAGAGATGATTCCTTAGCGGTAATACTATCCTCAAGCAACTTTAAATCCGAAGGAATCGTTGAAATCTTTAGCCCTGAAAAATCTGGATGATCAGGTTTTGGACCTAAGAGATAGGTCACAAGCAATGCTCCCAGGATTCCGATTACCGCCCAAAGCCATTTACGCCTTTTCCTTATCGTCATGTGCCGTAAGGTATGAAAGTCTCCTAATAAAAATAGGTGCGGATGTATTCATAAATACTATACCTACTTCTGAACATCAATACCAAAGCAATCAGAATAGCGAATATGACAATCCACTTCATGTTGAATCCATGACGATTGAGACGCTCTCTTCGGTTACGGTATCTGACTTTACTGGTATAAGACATTTTTTAAGTTAGCAGTTAAAAGTGAGCAGTGAGCAGTGAGCAGTGAGTAGTGAGTAGTGAGTAGTGAGTAGTGAGCAGTGAGCAGTGAGCAGTGAGCAGTGAGCAGTGAGCAGTGAGTTTTTCTAAAGAGTGAAAATAGATGAATTACTGTTGATAAGTGCCGTATTCTGCCCTATGCCCTCTGCTCTCTGCCCTATGCCTTTGCTCCCTACAGATTTTTGTGTCTCTCCCAATAATTCTGATCCTCTATTTCTTCTATGATCTGTAAGTAGTGTTCATAGCGCAAGATAGAAATCGAACCATCTTCCACAGCTTTTTTTACAGCGCAACCTGGTTCATTACGATGCAGGCAATTTGGAAAACGGCAATTAGAAGACGCTTTAAAAAACTCCCTGAAATTATGAGCCACATCCATCGGCTCGAGATTATTGAAGGATAACATTTTAATTCCAGGTGTATCGATAATGAATCCACCGAAATCGAGTGAAAACATTTCCGCGAAGGTGGTCGTATGCTGACCCTTACCGGAATAGTCAGATATTTCATCCGTCTTTAATCCTAGTCCAGGTTGTATCGCATTGACTAATGTTGATTTTCCTACTCCGGATTGACCTGCGACTAATGTGATTTTGTCCTTCAACAATACTTTCAATTCATCCACCCCGTCTTCTGTTTGAGCGGAGCAGCTGATAACCTTGTGCCCGATGTCCTCGTACATAATTTTCAGTCCACCAAATACCTCATTTTCTTCTTCACCAAAAAGGTCATTTTTATTGATGACGATAATGACAGGAATATTGTGTGGCTCGGTCATCAGGAGAAAGCGATCAATAAAACCCATCTTAAGTGTAGGACTGATAATCGTCGTCACCAGCATTGCTTGATCAACATTGGAAGCAAGGAGATGAAGGTCATGTTTTCTTCGGGGGGATTGCCTAACGACATAATTTCGTCTTGGCAATACTTCTGTGATCACTCCTTTAAACTCATCACCGGCTTCATATTGAACTTCCACTTCATCGCCAACGCCCACAGGATTAGTAGTCTTGATGTCGTCCATTCGCAATTTTCCAATGATACGGGAAGGAAGAATCGTTCCATCTTCAAGCCGGATATCATGCCAGCTACCGGTTACTCTTGCTACGATGCCTTTCATTTAGAATTGTTCAATATAAATGAAAAATTCAAAAACACTCCCTGATCCGTCAAAGCCCGAAAGTAACTTGCTGTATCTAAACCCTAACGTAAGGTTTTCGAATTCAAAATCCAAAAGTAACTCAGCCCCCGCGCTCGACACCTTTTTTACTTCCTGCGTTTCAAATTTAGCATACGCAAAGTCAAAAAATGGCTGTAAACGAATCCTTCGCATGTAAGCAATATTTCCTAGTCCAATATCGGGATAAAGTAAAGGGAAACCATAGGTGATGCCAATCCTGTAATTTTCTTCTCCGTCCTGAAGATCAAATCCCCTCGCACCACGATACCTGCTGCTGAGGGTTACATATTCACCGGTTTGTTTTTGATTCAGATATTCAGCAATTATCAGGAAATAATTGGATGGTTTGAAAGAAGGTAGAGCAAACAATCCAGAACCATAGAATTGTTGCACAGGACTTCCCGCTACATCATGTGAATAACTCAGATCAAATTGTTGTCCCCAGGATGGAATAGGCTGACGATAAGCTTTACGTTTACTGTTGCTAAAGAAAAGACGATAGTTGTTATAATAATATTGCAACTCTTCTACAAGCGGATGTTCAGGCTTCAACCTGGCAATCCCACCATTGAACGTTGAGGATATCCTTAGGTTCTGACTATAAACTCCTGAAGTAAAAACCAAAGGAATCGCTAAGCCCGCAAACAATTCTTCATTAATTGATTTATACTCATTGCCATCATCGTCATAAACAGATCTTCGCCGATTGCTATACCCCATGATCACTTCAGGAAACCACATTCCCAATCTAACATACCCATAAGGACCGTACATTTTATTGTTCCTGTTGTAGTCATACCCCACGGCCATGGATACCGAATTCAGAATATTGTCCGACAATAACTCCAATCCCCACACCGGGTCATCTGCCCTCACTTTCCAACTGTGAAAATTAATGGCATTACTCCAGGGAGAATATTTTTTTACTTCTGTATCAGCAAAGGCTGAAGGCTCTTCCAGTATATTTCTTTCGGAAGCTCCGGGAGCAAATCTGAGCCCATCATCAAGATTAATTAGCCGCCATTGACCGGGGTGGCCAGGTAAGCGAACTAATTTTTTTCCTGTGAGATGATACTCGGAAGAAATTATTTCTTCTTGCACGGGGTCCCATGCCGCATCATAATGAGCTGAATTTCCTCCACTCACTTTGTAAAAGATGCCTTCCTGTTTATCAATCGCATATACCTGGTCAATATCCCCGATGGAGGATGTTAGAAAAATCCAGGGACCTGCTTCTCTTGGTCGTCCAAGCACAGAATAGCTATAATGAGTAATTGGAACAATAATTCCGGATTCAATATTTTGCCTGATGAGACACATCCTACCCGCTTTATCGCGTGCAGTTGCAATGATTTCCATTTCATCCTCACTGAAAGTTGGATGACCGAGATAGAGATTTTCAGGGTTTGGAAGTTCATCAAGAACTTTTCCGGTTGCAATGTCAATAACATGTAGATGAAACAAACCTTGCTCATCTGTATGCAAGGCCACAATCCTATTTCCTGACACATCAAGCGAAGGGGTAAAATAGCCTTTAGACGGAATGATATCTTTCTTTTGTTTTTTTTCTTCATCATACAGCACAATGACGCTCTTATCTTTTCGTACCCAGCGTGGATCAAATCTCATTTCTGTCCACACGAGCTTCCCTTCACTCTGATCGAAATACGTATCCTGTTGAAGACCAAGAGAAATTATTTTTCTTCGCTGACCATCGGGATTTATTTTATAAATCGTCGAGATCGAATCAAAGGAAGTGATCACACAATAAATACTCCCATCACCTGATACATCAGGATAGGTTATATCAAACCACGCACTCTCGTTGGCTTTTTGATTTAAGGGGATTGCTGGATAGTTGACTTCTTCCACTTCCTCTGCTTTCCATTGTTCGCCAAAGTGTTCCATCGCGCCCAGGTATAGAAAGCGATTACTCTTTCCGTAATATTTTTTAACCACACCCGAAAACGGATCGTAAATAGGTTTCATTCTGGGTGTTGTCCTGAAAATTGTATCCCATGTTGCTTCTCCAAAAACATGGTTTCCATATTGAACCATCAGGTATCCCAGTGGATAGTGGCTTGGTGTAAATTGTTTATAAGATCCATTGCGAAGCACATAATAATTCCAAGGTTCTTCATCTTTGATTCTTTCGCGGAATGGAAGCGTAAAGCTGCTCAAACGACCCCTGCCTTGTAACGTATATTTTGTTTCCATGTACACGGCTTCTCCTTCACGAAGCCAATTGGCTGATGCCAAACCAATCATCCCTAAATAGGCTCGTTCCCCAAGGATTACTTTGACAATGTGGCTGATGCCGGTATTCATAGCATTGACTTGCTGAACATGTCTGTATTCATGAATAGCAAGAAGATCGGCCCAAGGCAAGGAACCTAATTCAAATGGATTTTCATTTGGTTGTAAATAAAACTCAGATACATAAGGAGCGAGTCCAACATAACCATTCGATACATTCGTGTAGGGTTGGAGGATAATATCAATGGGGTTATATCGACCATCTTTAGCCATTGGATCCGCTCTCGCAATTTTCAACATGAGTGAAGCCACTCGTGCAGCGCTTTCATCAAATCCTTGTGGATAAATAACGCGAAGGCTGTCATGGCGTAGTTGCTGCCAGCTCGTTTTGGAAGGAAGAAGACCCAGCCGTTGAGCAAACATATCCTTACCCGGGAAAATGATACCCAATAGCAACAGGTACCGGATAAGTTTAGACATTCAGGGTCACATTATGCGCATGAATAGTGGCGGAAATATCAATCATAAGCGAAGGATCATGTTCGAAAGCATTGCCCACTACTATAACATCTGCACCTGCCTCAATATTCTCTTTGGCTTGCTCAGCCGTGCGAATTCCACCACCAACGATCAAAGGAAGGGATACGGTTCCACGTACTGCAGCAATCATTTCTGCAGAAATTGGTTTTGTAGCACCACTGCCGGCATCCATAAAGATCATTTTCAATCCTAACATTTCCGCAGCCAAGGCTGTGCATGCCGCTATATCAGATTTATTGGAAGGAATGGGAGAAGTATTACTCATGTATTGGACCGTCGTACCCACGCCACCATCTATTAGCATATACCCCGTTGGTAATACTTCAAGGTTGCTTAGTTTGAGATAGGGTGCAGCAATCACATGTTGGCCAATGAGCAAGTCCGGATTCCTACCAGAAACCAGGGAAAGAAAAAGGATCGCGTCTGCTTTGTTACTCAACTGGTATGAACTGCCTGGAAATAAAATCAATGGGATTTGGCAACGTTGTCTGATCATCTGGAGGCAATGATCAAGCTGGCTGTTGACCAGCAGGCTGCCACCAATAAAAAAGTAATCTACATGGCAGCGAACGGAGAGGTCAACGATCTGTTCGAGTTTTCCCAGGCGCATTTTGTCCGGATCGATCAGGACAGCAAGTTTTTTTTTGCCCGCCAGCCTGTCCCTGTCCAGATCTATATAAATCTGATGGTGTCCGGTATTCATTGTTCAAAGATAAACAAGTGAAGGTTATGGAACCCCTGACCCCCTACCCCCTAAATAGGGGGAGAAGATTATGGGTCTTGCCGCTGGATGGAGTTTTCTCCGCCAGCATGAGAGAGCTTAAGAAAAATGCTTCAGCATTCTCACCTCTTCCTTCGTCAGTGGACGGAACATACCCCGAGGCAGGTTCTTTTTCGTCAGGCCGGCGTAGTAGGTACGGTCGAGTTTGACGACTTCATAACCAAGATGTTCAAAGATGCGGCGAACCAGGCGATTGCGGCCGGAATGGATTTCGATTTGTACTTCTCTTTTCGATAAACCTTCCATGTAATGCAAGCTGTCTGCTTTGATTTCACCGTCTTCGAGGGTGATACCATCGCGAATGAGTTCAAGATCTTTTAGCGAAAGGTTTTTATCCAGTGTGACCAGGTACACTTTTGGGACTTTATGGCTTGGGTGCGAAAGTTTTTTGGTGAGATCACCATCATTTGTAAGGAGAATCAAACCAGAAGTATTTCTGTCAAGCCTTCCCACCGGGTAAATACGTTCAGGAACTTTCGCCGCGATAATATCCATCACTGTTTTGCGGCCGCGTTCATCATTGGAGGTGGCGATGACATTCCTGGGTTTGTTGAGGAGATAATAGACCAGTTTATCAACAGGCTTGATGACTTTGCCTTTAAAGGCAACAACATCTGTCTCTTTGACTTTATATCCCATCTCCTGTACGATCACTCCATTGACGGTTGCATGTCCTTGCATGATTAACACATCAACTGCTCTTCTACTGGCGATGCCGCAGTGTGCAAGAT
>DASXWI010000246.1:0-5902 GCA_036503755.1 Saprospiraceae bacterium
TTCTCTCAATTTGAAGTTCGAAATAGATGTCTTGGCAATCGTTGGTACTGCTTTCTGACCAACGATCGTTGTTAATTCCTGTTGGTAGACATCCACCAGTTTTTTATCCTGGGTAGCCTGGCCAATTCCCTGGTTGAGGGAGATCTTGACCAACCTTGGCAGCTGCATTGGTGATGTGTAACCAAATTGCTCCTGCAACTTAGGAACAACTACTTCTTCGTAATACTGCTGTAATCTTGCTTTATAACTCATCACTTAATGATTTCTCCAGATTTTTTTGAATAGCGGACACTCTTGCCGTCAACTTCCTTACGGCCGATCCTCGTAGGCTCGCCGGATTTAGGATCCACAAGCATCACGTTAGAGACGTGTATCGGGGCTGGAATCTCGACAATACCCCCTGGGGTATTTTGTGTAGGCTTCCTGTGCTTCTTCATGATGTTGACATCCTCTACAATGACCCTGTTCTTGTCAAGGATCACTTCTACCACATTACCTTTCTTGCCCTTATCCGCACCTGCAATGACAATGACCTTATCTCCCTTCCTGAGGAAAGGTTTTGGTCTGCTTTTGTCACTGGTTGTTTTTTTAGTACTCATGTTTTTAGCTATTGCTATGCTTTGTCAATCAAATTACTTCCGGTGCGAGAGATACAATTCTCATGTAGTCACGCTCTCTGAGTTCGCGGGCCACTGGGCCGAAAATGCGCGTTCCTCTTGGCTCATCTGCAGCATTTAGTAATACTACTGCGTTGTCATCAAACCGGATATATGAACCGTCTTTACGACGAATTTCCTTTTTGGTGCGTACGACTACGGCTTTAGAGACGAGTCCTTTTTTGAGGCCACCTGGGGCAGCATCTTTTACAGAAACTACGATCTTATCACCGACAGAAGCATATCTTCTGCCAGAGCCACCTAATACCCGGATGCAAAGCACTTGTTTCGCTCCGCTATTGTCGGCTACATTGAGTCTTGATTCTTGCTGTATCATTATGAATGGTCTGTATTAAGTACGCCAGTTGTATAAATTACTTCGCTTTTTCAATGATTTCCACCAGGCGCCATCTTTTTTGGGCACTGAGGGGACGTGACTCGACGATGCGCACTAGGTCTCCTATTCCGCATGCATTTTGCTCATCATGAGCCCTGAACTTCGTATTACGCTTTACGAATTTGCTGTAGATCGGGTGCCTTAGTTTACGCTCAACCACAACTGTGATGGTTTTGTCGTTTTTATTGCTGGTCACCACACCAACACGCTGTTTCTTTAATGAATGTGTTTCGTTCGTACTCATGACTTCGTTAAGCATTTTTTCTACGTAATCTGATTTTTGATCTCTTGGCGATTTGCGCCGGAGTCATTGCGGCTACTTCCCTGCGGCGGATTTCCGTTTGCAGGCGTGCAATGTCTCTCTTGGTATTACGAAGGGTAAGGGGGTTGTCCAGCCCTTTGATGGTATGGTCAAAACGCAATTTCTGATACTGGACATTGATTTGAGTCAATTCCGCTTTCAGATCTGCATCTGACATTTCACCTAATTCGATAAATTTTTTCGTTGCCATTTTTCCTCCGCTTATGATTCTATATAATCGTGTCTTACGACGGTAACCGTCTTTACTGGTAATTTCTGGGCTGCAAGGGCTAAAGCTTCCCTGGCTACTGCCGGAGTTACGCCATCCAACTCAAACATGATACGACCTGGTTGCACAAGTGCTACCCAATGGTCATGAGCTCCTTTTCCTTTACCCATACGAACCTCTTGTGGCTTTTTCGTCACTGGTTTGTCAGGAAAAATCCGGATCCAGACCACCCCTTCCCTCTTCATGTGGCGGGTCATCGCGATACGTGCGGATTCAATCTGGCGGCTCGTAAGTCGGCCAAGCTCAAGGGATTTGAGCGCATAACTGCCGAAAGAAATATCACTTCCTTTCCACGCAATACCGCGGTTCCTGCCCTTCTGCTGCTTCCTGTATTTTGTACGTTTTGGCTGTAACATGATCCTTAAAAATTACCCTGTTTTGGTCACTTTTGAGAAAAGTTGGGCAAAGGTACGCTTTTTAACAACTTCTCTCTCTGGTTATTATTGACTATTTTTTCCTTGGTCCGCCACCTGCTGGACGATTCCCTCCACCTGGGCGATTGCCTCCGCCACCAGGACGATTGCCTCCGCCGCCGCGGCTGTTTCCTCCACGACCACCACCTCTGTTATCACCACCCGGGCCACGTTCGTTTCTGTCACGTCCTGCACCACGTTCACGGAATTGTGATCCACCTTCACGGTCATATCCACCTCCACGTTCTGGTCTTCCACCGCGAGTCTTTGTAGCCTGGTCAGCACCCGCATTGAGGGTCAATTCACGTTTTCCGTAAACTTCGCCTTTACAAATCCAGCACTTGATACCAATCTTTCCGAAAACCGTTTGAGCTTCCCGTAAAGAGTAATCGATATCTGCACGGAATGTGTGTAGTGGTGTTCTTCCGTCTTTATATTCTTCAGACCTGGCCATTTCCGCTCCATTCAATCGGCCGCTGATCCTTACTTTAATACCTTCTGCTCCTGACCTCATCGTAGACTGGATCGCCATCTTGATAGCCCGGCGATAGTTGATCCTGGCTTCAATTTGTTTAGCTATCGATTCTGCAACGATATTGGCATCCAATTCTGGTTTACGGATCTCCATGATGTTGATCTGCACTTCCATCTTCGTGAGTTTCTTCAACTCTTCGCGGATGCGGTCAACTTCCTGGCCACCTTTACCGATGATGATCCCCGGCCTGGAGGTTTGGATCGTAACAGTCACGCGCTTCAGTGTACGTTCGATCACCATGTGCGCGATACCGCCTTTTTCAATCCTCGCCTGGAGGTAGACACGGATTTTTTCATCCTGAACTACCTTCTCAGCGTAATCGTTGCCGCCATACCAATTAGACTCCCATCCGCGGATGATTCCCAGTCTATTGCCAATCGGATTTGTTTTTTGACCCATTAGAATCTTGAATTAGATTATTCTATTGATGTTTCTTCTTTCGGTTTATTCTTCCTCGTCACCGGTGACTTCACCGTCGAAAGGAATCCTGTTTTCAATAACCACGGTTACGTGGTTGCTGTGTTTGCGGATACGGTGTGCGCGGCCTTGTGGTGCAGGGCGAATCCTCTTGAGATGTCCTGCATCATCTACCATCAAAGTCTTGATGTATAGGTCATGCTCATCCACATCCTGGGCACCCTGAGTTTTATTTTCCCAGTTAGTAACAGCAGAGAGAACCAGCTTTTCAAGCCAACCTGCCGCTTCCTTTTTGGTGAACTTCAGGATGTTGACTGCGTCTTCCACTTTTTTACCTCTCACCAGATCAGCGACCAGTCTCATCTTCCTCGCGGACAGTGGGCAGTTTCTGAGTTTAGCAACAGCTTCCATGTATGATTATTAATTTATGCGTCTACTAATGATTACTTCCTGTTTCCGGCGTGCCCACGGAAGGTCCTTGTAGGGGCGAATTCACCCAACTTATGACCTACCATGTTTTCGGTTACGAATACAGGGATAAATGTTTTTCCATTGTGCACGGCAATCGTATGCCCTACCATGTCGGGTACGATCATCGATGCGCGTGACCATGTCTTGATGACAGACTTACGGCTCGCTGAATTGGCTTTTTCGATTTTGGCCATCAGCTTATTGAATACGTACGGTCCTTTTTTTATTGATCTTGCCATGATAAGTTATAGCTGCTTATGACTTGTTTTTAGATTTCCGACGAGAAATGATCAGCTTGGATGAATTCGCCCTTGGATTACGGGTCTTCTGGCCTTTAGCCATAATACCTGTTCTCGACGTCGGGTGACCACCTGAAGCCTTTCCTTCACCACCACCCATTGGGTGATCTACAGGGTTCATGGCCACACCTCTTACTCTTGGCCTACGTCCAATCCAACGTTTACGACCTGCTTTCCCTAAAACGGTAAGCGCATGGTCCGGGTTGGAAACTGAACCCATAGTTGCTTTACAACTCAGCAGCACCCTTCTAACCTCACCGGAAGGAAGTTTAATCACTGCATATCTGTCTTCACGGCCCATCATGATGGCTGTAGCACCTGCGCTGCGCACGATCGCTCCACCCTGGCCCGGATGTAATTCAATGTTGTGTATAGCCGAACCCAAGGGTACATCCTTGAGAGAAAGTGTATGTCCTACATCTGGGGTAGCCTGGCTACCAGACATTACTTTAGAGCCAACCTTTAAGCCTTGTGGTGCCAGGATGTATCTCTTTTCACCATCTGTATATTCTACCAGTGCGATGAATGCTGTACGATTTGGATCGTACTCGATAGAGGTAACTGTAGCGGAGATATTTTCTTTATCCCTTTTCCAGTCGATCACACGGTAGCGGCGTTTGTGGCCTCCACCTTTGTGACGCATTGTCATTTTACCATCGGCATTCCGTCCACCTGATTTCTTGATCGATTCGAGAAGCGATCTCTCAGGTTTGTTGGTTGTCACTTCTTCGTAGCTATTTCCTACTCTGAAGCGCGTCCCTGGACTAATGGGTTTAAATTTCTTTACGGCCATGATGTACCTGTTCTATACTACTTAATAAATACTATTAAATGTCTCCGAAGAAATCAATCGTCTCACCTGATGCCAGGGTAACAATAGCTTTCTTATATGAAGGCTTGCGGCCATGCAGTACCCCTTTTTTGGTATTGCGTGATTTACGCTTGCCCGGGATCACCATGGTATTGACGGACTCTACATTGACCGTATACAATTGCTCCACAGCTTTCCTGATTTCAATTTTGTTCACTCCCTTGTCGACAATAAAGCTGTATTGGCTTTTTGACTCCGAAAGGCCATCAGCCTTTTCAGTGATCAAGGGTTTGACGAGAATTATCTTGTTGCTCATTTTATTTACGCTTTATAAGATCAGCGATGATATTACTTGAGTGAATTCGTAATGAGGTCTACCGATTGCTCTGACAACACCAATTTTTGCGAACGAAGGATATCATATGTATTGAGATCCTGAGCTCTCACCAGTCGTGTGTTTTGAAGATTCCTTCCTGACAAATACAGGTTGGTGTTTGCTTCAGAAGTTACGAACAATGCTTTGTTGTTATCGATCTGCAGGTTTTTCAATACAGCTACGAAATCTTTCGTGCGTGGTTGATCCATCTTGATTTCTTCAACAATGATGAGGTTTCCTCCCATTGCTTTAGAAGAAAGAGCAGAGCGGCGTGCGAGCAATTTCACTTTCTTATTGACCTTCAGATCATATTCGTGAGGTCTTGGACCAAATGCGCGTCCACCACCTTTATACATTGGGTTTTTCAAAGAACCTGCACGTGCACCACCTGTTCCTTTTTGTTTCTTGAACTTCTTGGTGGTACGCCAGACTTCCCAACGCTCCTTCGTCTTGTGTGTACCTTGACGTTGATTAGCCAGGTATGCCTTTACAGCGAGGTAGACCACGTGATCATTTGGCTTGATGCCAAAAACCTCTTCAGCAAGTTCAATGCTCCGACCTGTCTTTTCGCCTTTTGAGTTTAATATATCGAGCTTCATAGGTCCCTTACTTTTCAATGATGATAAATGATCCGTTATGTCCAGGGATAGCGCCTTTGATCAGGATCAGGTTTTGATCCGGAAGCAGTTTGGCTACCCTCAGGTTTTTGATTTTCACGCGCTCGCCACCCATACGTCCTGCCATCCGAAGTCCTTTGACAACTTTAGACGGATAAGAAGATGCACCAATAGAACCTGGCGCTCTCATCCTGTTGTGCTGACCGTGGGAAGCCTGCATAATACCGGCGAAGTGGTGTCTTTTTACAACACCCTGAAATCCTTTACCCTTGCTGGTACCGATTGCAGACACTTTCTCGCCTTCCGTAAAGATTTCGTCG
>DASXWI010000247.1:0-5760 GCA_036503755.1 Saprospiraceae bacterium
GACTCTCGCACTCATCCGCTGACCATCCCAATCAATCTTTCCAGTCCCTGAAGCAGAGAACCAGGTGTAGGGCAATTGTGTGTCCAACAATTTCTGAAACATGGCTTCCATTTCAGGGGTAGTAGGTTCCTCTGAAATAATTTGGTTGCTATCCGTAACAGCCTTCTTGCTTTTACAGGAAATCACCATCAACGAACACGCAATGGCCACACTAATAAAAAAGGTTTTCTTCATAGTCTCGCCTTAAGACGCAAAGGCACATTAAATAGTAACAAAGGGGATAATATTATTGTGCTTTTGGATCAGCAATTTTTCTTTTCAGGTCTACATCCTCACACCCGGCATCCAGAGCCTTTTGCCACATGGCTACAGCCTCCTCCGTATTTCCTTGTTTAATGAGAATATCACCCGCCATGTTGTAGGCATCTCCATATGGATCTGTGTTCAAAACGATCTGAATGGATGAATACGCTTCCTTATATTTTTTCTGATTATAAAAAGTCTGCGCCATGATTTCATGGATCGCCGGAGGTAAGTTTCCGTAACTCATGACCTTTTCTGCCATCGCAATCGCTTTGTCACTTTGCGCAATCCTGCCACTCAGCATCAAACTGTAATATGCAAGGGTTTCAGGATTTTTCGGATCTATGCTCAAGGCAGATTCGAAAGCGACAGAAGATTTATCAAGATCTCCAAGCTCATCATAAGCCATGCCTAGCATATTGTAAATACTGATTTTCTGCCCCATATTCCTTCCAGTCATAATCAATGCTTCATTGAGCATATCCAGGGACTCATTGAATCTTTCTTTTTTAAACAAACCATATCCCTTTCCATAATAGAGATAAGCCTGGTTTGGAAAACTCGATATAGAAGCATCCGCTTGCTTGATGAGTTCATCATAAGATCGTTGGGCTATCAACAAAGCCAGCAATTGCTCCCAAACAACATAGACGCTACCGTTCAGCGAAGTAGATTGTGTATAAGCTGCAATGGCTTCTTGCCTGTGATTAAGAATTGAAAAGACATCACCTTGTATCGCGAAAGCTTTCGCTTCTTTGGGATGCGTTTTGACTAAATGTGCCGTGACATCCACCAATGCTTTTCCTAATTCCGGATCTTGTGTTTTAGAGAAACTTACGACATAGGGAATGAGTTCCTTAACCTTGATATCGATTTCAATACTTGGATTCATGATCACAGGCGTAATAGAACGCAAATAACCTGCATCATTTCCTTCCTCCTTTTCCGAACTGGCCAAGGCTAACTTTGCTCTTGAATTTACCGGATCAATGACAAGCACATCTCTATAATACTTATCCGCTTTTTCTTGTTGGCCTGTCTTCACTGCATAAGAAGCGGCCAGGAATTTATAATCAGTGTTGTATGGAAATACGCCAGTAAGTTTATCTAACGCGGCTAAGGCTTCTTCTTTACGGCCTAAAACGTCCAATGTCTCAAATCTTGCTCTCGTGATCGCTTCAGTCAGACCTACAGCATTTTCATATTGATCAAGGGTGCGTAACAGTCTTTCATGATCACCGGTTTTTTTGCATAGGCTGATTTGCATTTCATAATAATGCGCAGTTCCTGGTCTGATTTTGATCAGCCGATCATACACTTCCATCGTGGCAAAATAATCACCCGATTTCTCGCGAATATCAGCTTCCATAAGGAGATACCATTCATTTTCCGGTTCGATCCTTACAGCTTTCTGAACGTAGCTAAGTGCATCGTTATATCTTCCTGTAGCAGCTAACGTTCTGGACAATTCATAACAGGCTGCACTGTTTTGTACATCTTCTTCAAGAATGGCGCGAAACAAAGCTTCGGCTTTCTCAAAGTCTCCCAACAAAATGTATTTTTTGCCATCAATTAGCTTTCGCTCGATCGTCACTTGCTGAGTAGTAGGCCTGGTCTGTCCATTAACATATGAACAACACATTACCACCAGGACCTGGACAAGTAACCCATGCATGAAAAGACGATTCCGTGTAAGAAAATTCATCAACGAGATAAATTGGTAAACAAGCTGGTTACAAAACGAAAAAAAGCTCTATTCGGTATTGACCACAGCTTGTTAGTCGACTAACGTGAGTTTGAGCATGTTTGTTCTATACTTCTTATGCATTGGCATACTTCCGGTATTGATGACGATATCTCCCTGGGCCACCTTACCCGCTGTGAGGAGGATATTGACAACATCGTAGATTGTTTCATCCGTAGAAGTAAACTTATCATAATAGAACGTTTTAACACCCCAAACCAGGTTAAGTGTATTGAGGATGTCATTCCGTTCTGAAAAGACATAGATCTTGCTATGAATCGGCCTGTAAGAAGAAATTTTAAATGCTGTAAATCCTGAGGTCGTCAACCCAATAATCGCTTTGGCATCCACATCTTGTGCCATACGGGCAGCATGATAGCAAACCGTATCTGACCAGAAAGTCCTTGATTTAGGTGATGGAACAGAGAATTGGATGCTCGGAGAATAATGCTTTTCAGCCTCCCTTATGATCTTGTTCATAGCTTCAACAACAAGCACAGGATGTTTTCCTACTGATGTTTCTGCGCTCAGCATCACAGCATCTGTTCCATCTAGTACGGCGTTGGCTACATCTGTGATCTCTGCCCTGGTTGGACTAGGATTGTTGATCATCGAATCCATCAATTGCGTAGCCACAATGACCGGGCGTGATCTTTCAATACAGAGTTTGATGATCTCTTTTTGAATGGTAGGCAATTTCTCCATCGCCACCTCAACAGCTAGGTCACCGCGTGCGATCATGATCCCATTTGCCTGCTTGACGATCTTTCGGATATTCCTGACTGCCTCAGGCTTTTCAATCTTGGCAATCGTTTTGGCGGTATGGCCTGCCTTATCGATCAATTCCTGCAATTCCAGGATATCTTCTGCCCGGCGGACAAAAGACAAGGCAATCCAATTGACAGGCTGGGTTAGGATAAAATCAAGGTCCGCGTGGTCTTTTTCAGTGATAGAAGGTATAGTCAAGGCCGTATCCGGGAGATTTACCCCTTTTCTTGAGCTCAAAACTCCTCCATGGATCACTTTAAGCTTCACATCTCGCTGTCGATCCGTCGTAACTACCTCAAGGACAAGCTTTCCGTCATCCAATAGGATCCGTTCTCCGGGCTTTACCTCCTTGGGAAAATTCTCGTAGCTGATAAAAACCCTTTCCAGGGTCCCTTTGCAGGGTTGGTTGGTAAAGATGATTTCTGTACCGTTTTCGAGCAGAATTTGTTTATCGGCGATTTCCCCGATCCGGATCTTAGGACCCTGAAGATCAGCGAGTATGCCTACGTGGAAATCATATTTTTGGTTGATTTTGACGATAGAATTGATGACATCCTTGTGCTCTTCATGGGTGCCATGGGAAAAATTGAGGCGAAAGACGTCTACGCCTTCCCTGGCCAGGGCCAGGAGTACTTCATATTCAGAGCAGGCAGGGCCTACGGTGGCTACGATTTTAGTATTCTGATGTGATGTCACTGACATGTCTATGGGTCTGATTTTCAAAAATTTCAGGTGCGAAGCTAAAACCTCGCTTTTGTTCGTGCAACTTAACGGGAGGCGTGATAAAATTTTGCGGTAAGGTACTGTAATCCCAAAACAGGGATATACATTTGTATTCAGGGACCGCCCCCGCAAAGACCTCTTTATATTTGCTCCGGTTCTTTTGGCATACAAGCCAATAGTTTATGTACTTTTGCAACCTTAATCAAACACATTTATTATGTCAGACATTGCCGAAAGAGTGAAGAAAATCATCGTTGACAAATTAGGCGTTGACGAGTCTGAAGTGACTTCAGAAGCAAGCTTCACCAATGATCTTGGAGCAGATTCACTGGATACAGTAGAGTTGATCATGGAATTTGAGAAGGAATTTGATATCTCTATCCCTGATGAGCAAGCCGAGAATATCCAGACCGTTGGCCACGCCATAGAATATCTGGAATCCCAGGTTTCAGCTTAACCGGATATCCTGGAAATGAAACAAAACAAATCCACAGAGGAGTAACGCTCCTCTGTGGATGTTTTATTTAGGGACATCCTGAGCTTTCCAGGGTCTCATCATTTGAATTTTAGAGTGTAACTTTAGCGATGAAGGCATGAGTACCCCCTCCCTTCATAGGCCGGATAGGATTGATATACTGGATCATTCATCCGGATTTTTGATCTACATGGAGATATCCTTTTGAAACCGGAAATTTATCCCCGGTATCATTTGGAATTGAATAAGCACAAATCAAAAAGAATAAACTCTGTATGTCAAGTAGAGTAGTCATAACCGGAATGGGCGCTTTGACGCCAATTGGAAACGATGTTGCTTCTTATCTCGAAGGCTTGAGATCAGGTGTCAGCGGTGCCGGAAGGATCACACGATTTGATGCCACTGGTTTCCGCACTGATTTTGCATGTGAAGTCAAGAACTTTAATGCTGAAGATTTCCTGGATCGAAAAGAAACCCGTCGCATCGACCCATTTGCTCAATATGCTATAGTCGTCGCGGATCAGGCTATTATTGATAGTGGACTTGATCTTGACAAAGTAGACAAATCACGTGTCGGTGTAATCTGGGGAAGTGGTATTGGTGGTTTCACCACCTTCGAAGAAGAGATTGAAGCAGCAGGAAGGGCAGTGGGTGTTCCGAAGTACAATCCTTTCCTGATCCCAAAACTCATTGTCAACATTGCCGCTGGCCATATCAGTATTAAATATGGATTTTCGGGTGTCAATTTTTCACCTGTCTCTGCTTGTGCCTCTGCTAATCATGCTTTAATCCTTGCTGCCGATAATATCCGACTGGGTCGTGTAGATATGGTAGTGTGTGGTGGCTCTGAAGCTGCAGTGACGCGCGCAGGTATTGGTGGTTTTTCAAGTATGAAAGCCCTTTCTACCAGGAATGATGATTGCAAAACGGCTTCCAGGCCTTTTGATAAAAACAGGGATGGATTCGTGTTGGGCGAAGGTGCGGGTTGTCTCATCCTGGAATCTTACGAATCAGCAAAAGCGAGAGGGGCAAAAATTTATGCCGAACTCATAGGATCTGGCATGAATGCTGATGCCTATCACATCACCGCTCCTGAGCCAACTGGTCGTGGTGTAATTCAATGTATGCAATTTGCTTTGCGTGAAGCAGGTCTTAATACAAATCAGATCGATTATATCAATGTGCATGGTACATCAACACCACTTGGAGATGTTGCTGAGACAGCAGCTATTCAATCTGTTTTTGGTGAAGATGCGTATGGTATCAATATCAGTTCTACAAAATCAATGACCGGCCATTTACTTGGTGCGGCTGGTGCCATTGAAGCCATTGCTTCTATCCTGGCACTCAATCACAATTTCATCCCTCCCACGATAAACCACTTTGAAGATGATCCTGAAATTGACAACAGGCTCAACTTCACATTTAATGAAGCACAGCAACGGACTGTGAAAGCAGTAATGAGTAATGGTTTTGGCTTTGGAGGCCACAACACATCCCTAATTTTTGGTCGGGTCTAAGGCCCTTAGCATGTGAGCATTTGTGATTAGGAAATTTTACAATCATTTTCTTTCGTCGGACAGGCAGTTTGCACGCAGCGTGGCAAACATCATTGGGTTTACACCTAGTAATCTCCAGATTTTCAAACAGGCCTTCAGTCACAAATCTGCCGTTGATCCGAAACTGCATACGGTCACCAGCAACGAAAGACTCGAATATCTCGGTGACTCGATCCTTAGTTCGATCG
>DASXWI010000248.1:0-2026 GCA_036503755.1 Saprospiraceae bacterium
AAGCTTGTTGTATTTCCTTTGCCTTCTGTCTTTCTTCCATAAACTTGGAATACGGCAAAGGCATATCATAAATTCTGCCAAGAGAAATTTCAATCGTTCTGTCCGTAAGTTGATCCAGAAATCGTTTATCGTGAGATACCAACAAAATACCGGTGGTTGAGGCTTTGAGGTATTTTTCGAGCCATATAATGGATGGCATGTCCAGGTGATTCGTTGGCTCATCCAGCAATAAATAATCCGGACGGCTTAGAAGCAACTTTGCAAGTTCCACACGCATTTGCCATCCGCCGGATAACTGGCCTATTGTTTTTTCAAAATCAACATCCTCAAATCCTAATCCTTTTAACACTTTCTGAATGTCGCCTTCAATGGTACCTGCTCCGAGATGATCCAATTCCGCATACAACTCGCTGAGGTGCTGACTAAGCTCCATGATGCGGTCGTCATCCTTACAATGTTCTAGCTCTTCAGTTATCTTTTCCAATTCGGCGTTGATAGTTCTGACACGATCAAAGGCAGTGAACGCCGCATCCATAACCGTGAGATTAGGATCGATGGATATTTCCTGTTTAAGGTAAGCCATGCTTGAGGGGCGATCGATGATCCCTGAGTCGGGCTCAGTCAATCCGGCGATCATTTTGAGCAGGGTGGATTTACCTGTTCCATTCCGCCCGATCAAGCCAACTTTCTCCCCCATTCGAAGCGAAAAAGAGACATTGTCAAGCAGTGTTCTGTCCCCAAAATGGGTGGTGATGTCCTTCACTAAAAGCATAGCGGGCGCAAAGGTATGGAAACGGATTTGAAGGGGGAGGGATAGCGTAAAGATTGCTGCTTAAACACCAAAAAAGACAGTGTGGCACACTTAGGTGTGCCACACTGTCTTAATTTGTTGATTATAAGTTGCTTAGGAGGTGTTTTAACACTTTTTCAAATTTACCGGATTAGTTAAGATTTGGCTGTTCTGGCAACTGGGCCAGAACGCTATAAACATCCCCCTTATGGTGCATCACCTGGTTCCAAAGCCTTGAGGGCTTGGATTTGAAGAGATAGTTAGCATGCACCTGCGCAGTAATCCACGAACTGGCATCTAATTCTTCATTTAACTGGCCTGGGGACCAACCAGAATACCCTACAAAGAAACGGATATTCTCTGCCTTTATCATTTCATGAGCGATCAGGAATTTCAACTTGTCGAACTCCCCTCCCCAGAATACGCCGGGAGCGATCTCTGTGCTGCCATCAAGCAACATACCGACATTATGGATGTAATGGATCGTATTGGTTGAAACAGGGCCTCCATAATAAGCCATGGCATCTATAATCGGAAAATCCTCTACAAGATCTGTGATTGTCACGGTCAGAGGTTTATTAATAATAAAACCAACTGTACCTTCTTCATCCGAATGATCCGTCACCAGGACAACAGCCCTCCGGAAATTGACGTCCTGCATAAATGGTTCAGCGACCAGCAGGCTCCCGGTATGAACATCATTATTCATCATTTACTCAAACGATGTAACAGTGGCATCCTTATCTATCTTCTTGACAAAACCGCCCAAAACTTTACTCCCAAATTCAAAATACTCTACAATCCCATTTTCTTTCATCGTTTCAATGGTGTTCGTCCATTGCACGGAAGATGTCAGCTGGTGTAACAACTTATGACGGATCGTATCCGGGTTTGTTGTTGGATCTGCATCAACATTCTGGTACACCGGGCAAACAGGTGAATGAAAAGTTGTTCTGTCAATAGCCTCTGCAAACATATCCCTTGCCGGAGTCATCAACGGAGAATGAAACGCCCCTCCAACTGAAAGAAGTATAGCTCTTTTTGCCCCTGCCTTTTTACAATTTTCAGCAGCTAATTCTACGGCAGCCGTCTCTCCTGAGATAACTACCTGGCCAGGACAATTGAAATTAGCGGCAACCACAATACCTGGTGTATCAAGACAAACTTGTTGAACAACCTGGTCTTCTAATCCCAAGATGGCGGCCATAGTGCTTTCTGCCAATTCGCAAGCAACCT
>DASXWI010000249.1:0-3421 GCA_036503755.1 Saprospiraceae bacterium
TGCGTTTCAATGGATTTCATTCTCAGGTCTTGGTTATTCAGCATCCAGGCAACATTTCCAATAGTCAGGATTAAACTGAACGTAAAATGCAGGCTGGCAAGCTTTTCTAGACTGAAATATAACGATATATCTTTATAAGAAAGTGCTTATTCCTTCAAAACAAGGCTTTTCCGTCAATTTGCTTGCAATGATTTAAGAGGTGCCTGAGGCAGAGGGCATGGGGCAAGGGGCAGCAAGGAGCAAGGAGCAAGGAGCAAGGAGCAAGAGCGGTTAGCTAACTGGAAGCAGGAAGCTGGTAGCTGGCGGCTGGTAGCTGGTAGCTGGTAGCTCCTAGTCGAATGACTGATTCTCCAGCGCTGCTCTTTCTACGAGTTGCTGATACTCTTGCGGAGTAAGGTCGTCAAGGCAGAAAGTGATTGGGTCAACGGGGTCTCCGTGATGACGCACTTCATAATGAAGATGTGGAGCGGTTGAGGTGCCAGAGGTTCCTACAGTACCAATCGTTTGGCCTTTTGTAATGACATCGCCCACTTTTACATTAAAGCTTGACATGTGACCATATAAACTTGTGTAACCGAATCCATGATCAATGATCACATGATTACCATATCCAACACGTTCATGTTCAGCTTTGATGACTTTTCCATTTCCGGTAGCTTGGATCGGAGTGCCTTTAGGCGCTGTAAAGTCGATGCCTGTATGCATCCTGTCTACTTTATGCACCGGATGAAGCCTGATACCAAAGCCAGACATTGCATTAAGGTTTTTCTTTAGCAAATCGATGCGCACTGGTTTAATACTAGGAATGCTGGCAATCATATCTGCCCGCTTATTGGCATTAGCCAAAATTGTATCGAGAGAGTTCTTCTGGATTTTGAGCTGCAACATCAGTTTATCCACCTTTTGCTGGGTAGATACCAGGAGTTCGCCTGTATTTGGGAACTTAACGAAGTTGCCATATTTTTCATTACCACCGACACCCCCTGACCAAACGGATTCATCGAGGGGAGCCATACCCAACATAAACCTGTGAATTCCTGAATCACGCTCCTGAACGATGGCTAATTCGGCAGACATCATATTGATCTGCTCATTTACGCTCTCATAATGGTATTTCATTTGCTCAATTTCCCGCTTGAGCGACAACTCCCGCTGGCTTGGAAAATAGGTATTGTGGAGCATGAAGAAAACAAAGGCAGTCACAACTGTAGCACACAGGTATCCGAAGATGGTGAGCAGCCTGAATTTCCCAGGGGTCTTGTATTCCTCAAATGATAGTGATGCTTCGTTGTAAACGTACTTCTTTCCAGCCATGAAATAACCTGATTTGACTAATTTTGACCTCGCCTTTTAAATGGCGGTTGACATCATGTTCACGTGGGGATCGTTTTGCGAAGATAACTGCTGAATATCTGTTTACAAAACATTTAACGATTTATTATATATCCTTTTTATCTACAATATATACATGCACTCAGGAGAATGTATATATAATAAATTATCGTCATTTATAACATCAACAATAAAAATTATTTATGGCCAAAACAGCCAGTGAAATACGGAATACCTTTTTAGCCTTTTTCCAGGAGAAGCAGCACACCATCGTTCCTTCCGCCCCAATGGTCAACAAGGATGATCCCACCCTGATGTTTACAAACGCAGGTATGAATCCTTTCAAAGATTACTTCCTCGGGCACAAGCCACCGGTTCATAAGCGCATCGCGGACACCCAAAAATGCCTTCGGGTCAGTGGGAAACATAACGATCTTGAGGAAGTAGGTCGGGATGGTTATCACCATACGATGTTTGAAATGCTTGGCAATTGGTCTTTTGGCGATTATTTCAAAAAAGAAGCCATCGCCTGGGCATGGGAATTACTTACCGTCCGCCTTCAATTACCTACAGATCGGATCTATACGAGTGTCTTCGGTGGAGATGTGGAGGATGGTTTGCCAGAAGATACTGAAGCCAGGAAATTGTGGCAGGAATGGATGCCGGATGAACGCATTCTTTCTTTTAGTCGTAAAGACAATTTTTGGGAAATGGGAGACACGGGTCCATGTGGCCCTTGTTCAGAAATCCATGTTGACCTCAGGAGTGAAGAAGAGCGCTTGCTTATTCCAGGCGCTGATTTGGTGAATGTTGGACACCCAAATGTGATTGAAATCTGGAACCTTGTCTTCATGCAATTTAACAGAAAGGCAGATGGTTCACTTGAGCCTTTACCAGCGCAACATGTGGATACAGGGATGGGGTTTGAACGACTTGTACGGGTAATACAAGGAAAGACTTCCAATTATGATACGGACATATTTGCCCCAATGATTTACTATGTTGAACAAGCAACTGGTATACCTTACAGGAATGATTATTCAGGTGCAGTCATGTCGGATATTGCCATGCGTGTGCTTGCAGATCATGTTCGCGCAGTAAGTTTTGGTATTGCTGATGGAGAGATGCCGTCCAATACCGGTGCTGGGTATGTATTACGTAGGATTTTGCGAAGAGCTGTTCGATATTATTATACTTTCCTCAAGACGAAGGAGCCACTCATACACAGGTTGGTTCCATTAATGGCTGATTTTTTCAAAGATATTTTTCCTGGATTTAAAGAGCAACAGGATTTTGTAAAGCGGGTGATTGAACAAGAAGAAATTTCTTTTTTGCGGACACTTGAAGGTGGAATAAAAAGATTTGAAACGTTGAAAGCCACCAATCATATCATTGCCGGAAAGGATGCTTTTGAATTGTATGATACTTATGGCTTTCCGATTGACCTCACCAGGTTGATGGCCACTGAAAAGGGCTGGTCTATTGATGAAGAGGGATTCCAGAAAGCACTACAAGAACAAAAGCAACGATCCAGATCAGATGCCGCTGTTGCTACAGGGGATTGGATTGAAGTAACTCCTTCAACCCAAAGTCCTTTGTTTGATGGTTATGACCAGGATGAACTTCGTGATCGTAAGCTGATTAAATACCGCAGCATTGAAGACAGGGATGGCGTGTATTATCAAATGGTGCTGGACAAAACAAGTTTTTATCCGGAAGGTGGTGGTCAAGTAGGAGATACAGGATACCTCCAGTTTGGTGATGAAAAAATAGTAGTGGAAGATATGGTCAAAGAGAATGATTTGCCGATCCACATTACCGCAAAACTTCCCAAAAACCTGGCTCAACCAGTGACTACACAAATTGATGTCAAACGTAGACGATTGATAGAAAATAATCACTCTGCTACACACTTATTACATGCTGCATTGCGTGAAGTACTAGGTGATCATGTACAACAAAGGGGTTCATTGGTGAATGAAAGTTACCTCCGTTTTGATTTTTCACATTTTGCAAAAGTGACGCCTGAAGAAATCGCTAAAATTGAAACGAGGGTGAATCAAAAAATTCGGGAGGATATTCAATTGAA
>DASXWI010000250.1:0-1632 GCA_036503755.1 Saprospiraceae bacterium
TCAACTGGCCAAAAGACAGGTTATTTCTTTCGAAAGGGGCATCGTTGTATACCCGGATTATAACAGGCATGCCCATCAAAGATCCAACAGCCGGATTTATATGTTATCGTCGTGAAGTATTGGAGACGCTTGATCTTGACAAAATCCGTTTTGTTGGATACGCTTTTCAGATCGGCATGAAATACCTGGCGTTCCGGGCAGGCTATATTCTTAAAGAAATTCCAATACAATTTGTTGAACGCGAATTTGGCGTTAGTAAAATGCACATTGGCATTATCAAAGAAGCCATTCTTGGTGTTCTTAACCTCAGGCTGAGTTCGGTATTTAAACCGCGACGCATGAAAGCGAAATCTGCAGTAAATCAGGACGTCTAACTAACCGGATCCATCTCCTTCCTACATCCAGGGGTGCTGAATATTTCATACATTCATATCCATCTGTGATCCGGGTTCTCCTATATCTGACAATAGCCCTACTCCCCCTTGCAAAAGCGAAAGGCCAACCTTTTTTCGGTAAGGTGCATGGGGAAGAAATGGGGTTTGGGCAATCCCTTATCAGCACTATCCTGGAAGACCAACAAGGCTTTTTGTGGATTGGCACCTACCTGGGGCTCTTCAGATTTGATGGGCTGCAATCCGTTGCCTTCAGGCCGGAAAAGGATAATCCAAATTCCATGTCAAGTGAATTTATCAACCAGATTTATGAGGATAAATCCAGGTTTCTGTGGATTGCCACGCGAAATGGATTAACGCGGATTGACCCCACCAGGAAAGTATTTACGAGGTACAAACACGATTCCACAGATCCCAACTCCATTCCAAACAATCGAATTTTTGATATAGAGCCATATTCAGATTCTACACTATTGCTGAGCTGCGATAGAAGTGGCTTATGCGAATTTAATAAGAATACCGGAAAAGTCCGGCGATTGAATCCAACCTATATCACGAGGGGTGGGGACACACTTAAAGAGGTTTGGAGTCTCAATGTTTTCACGGCACGCCAGCATACTGTTTTCCTGCAAAGCAGTAGAGGTATCTTATTATATAATGCAGTTAATAATACCCTGGTTGAAGTTCGGGATTCTATCTCAGGATACACTCAACTAACCGGCAAAAGGAATTTTTTTTGTAGTGTGGATAGTACGATTTGGTTTGCAGATCAGTTGGGTCGTCTTTGCAAATGGATACCGTACCAGTCCATTACTTTCTTTGGTGATTCTACAACCCGGTCACAAATCAAGTCGGGCTCCTTAAGGATAATTGATTTCAATAAACAATACATCCTGGTCTGTACACATCATGATTCTTTCCTTTTTGATAAAGAAACTGGTGTATCGCAACCATTCCGACTCAGAGATGATCAACAGGATGTGGTGACCGCGCAGAATTTTTTGACATGTATGACCACTAAGTCAGGCATTGTCGTCCTGGGTTTGAGACAAGGTAAACTCATCACAATCGATCCCCTCTTGCAGCAATTTAAATTCAAGAAGTTCATGGAACCGGATCCAGAATTGATCCTACAGATAAGTGATATACAAGATGATGTATACTATCATACAAGGTATATTGGTGTATTCCATGATTCTATTTTTTTTACAGAAGATTTACGTTCAGGTATTATCAGTAC
>DASXWI010000251.1:0-3078 GCA_036503755.1 Saprospiraceae bacterium
TACTTCGATAAGTAAATCCCAAATGAGGGATTGGCTTATTCAGAAAAGAAGAGCAGGAGATCGATATGCATTGTTGGCCAAAGGTGTCAGCATCCGTGATCTTGAACGAATTAAAACCTTTCCGATTTTCAGATTGGGTAAGAACAAAGGAGGGCTGGTCATCGATCGCCAGCAAGAAAGGGTGAAACCTTACAAACTCCTTGCTAGCAGAACACTAGGTCTCGATCGTGAAAACGCACAATCCATTGGATTGGAGCGTACCTACGACAAGTATCTGAAAGGAGAAGAAGGTCAACGATTGATGCAACGCGTAACAGGTGGAGCATGGATTCCTGTAAGTAATCTTGCAGATCTTGAAGGACAGCGTGGCGCGGATGTGGTGACTACTATCGATCCTCAAATCCAGGACATCGCAGAGTATGCTTTGCTCGAAGGATTGGAAGCTAGTAATGGTACAAAAGGCACTGCGATTGTAATGGAAGTAGAGACCGGAGCCATTGTCGCGATTGCGAATCTTGGTGGGGAAGGAGGCAAGGGGTATGATGAAGATTATAACTACGGAGTTGGATTCTCCTCTGAGCCAGGATCTACATTCAAATTAGCAAGCGTGATCGCGCTGCTTGAAGATGAAGGTGCTGATACCAATACGGTAGTGGATCTTGGAGGCGGTGTAGGAAAGTTTTTCGACCGGACGATGAAGGATTCCAAAATGCACGGAGTCTACCAGAGTGATCTTGCCGAAGCTTTTGAAACTTCATCCAATGTAGGTATTGCCCGCCTGGTGCAAGAGTATTATGGACGGGATGGACGCGCAGGACAATTTGTAAAGCGTATTCGTGAAATGCATCTGCATGAACCTACAGGAATTGAACTGGATGGTGAAGGTGCACCGATGATCAAAGACCCGAGTAAAAAGGAAGATCGCTGGAGTGGAACGACACTTCCATGGATGTCTACAGGATATGAGTGCAGGTTAACCCCTTTACAAATCCTGAGATTATATAATGCTGTGGCGAATGATGGTAAAATGATGAAGCCATATATCGTCTCTGAAATTACAAGAGAAGGAAGGACGATCAAACGCTTTAGGCCTGAAGTTGTAGATAGCAGGATTGCTTCAGCCACTACCATTAAGAAAGCACAAGCGATGTTGTTGGGTGTTGTTGAAAGAGGTACAGCCGTGGATTACAAGCCTGATCATTATATGTTCAGTGGGAAGACAGGTACAGCACGAACGGATTATTACGATCCGAACAGTCCCCGCAAATCATACATGGCTTCCTTCGCTGGATATTTTCCTTCTGAGAATCCGAAGTACAGTTGCATTGTGATGGTGTACGATCCGACGAAGAATGGTTTTTATGGGGCTACTTCCGCTTTGCCGGTTTTTAGAAAAATAGCAGATCGTTGCATGGGCATCAATCGTGAGCTCCTGACGAAAACAGAATTACCGGATACCGTAGCGTATCGGGATGGAATGAGACTGGCCGGTTGGTCAAACAAAGAAGAACTCAATGAGCTTATTGATGAGCTCTCACTTGACACTGAAGTGGATGGCCAGGGTGACTGGGCTCGTCTCACCGGTGGTAAAGAGATTGAGATGGAAGTAAAAAATGTATTGGAGAAAAATATGATTCCGGAGTTGAGTGGCATGGGAATCAGAGATGCCATCTATCTCCTGGAGAACAGAGGAATGCGAGTAAGTTATCATGGTGTGGGTCGTGTGAAAGGACAATCGGTTCAATCCGGGCAACCCATCATAAAAGGTTCGTCGATTCATTTGACACTTGGGTGATATGACTATCAAAGAGTTGATCGTCAACATCCGTGCGATAGAAATACGAGGCGATGTGAACAACGAAGTAAATGCTGTTCACTTTGATTCGAGAAAAGTAGTGCCGGGGTCCGTTTTTGTGGCAGTGAAAGGAAGAGCGACCGACGGACACAAGTTCATTGACATGGCGGTAGATCGTGGAGCTGTATGTGTGATTGCAGAAGAACCTGCGGATCATCTTGCGGATCATGTCTGTTTTATTCGGGTAGAAAATTCGGCAGCTGTGCTAGCCATTGTTGCAGATACTTTTTATGAACATCCTTCCAGGAATTTAACAATGGTTGGAGTTACCGGAACGAATGGAAAGACGACCGTGGCTACATTAATGTTCAGGCTTTTTACAGGACTAGGATATAAATGTGGATTGCTGAGTACCATCGAGAACAGGATTGCCGATGTGGTAGAACCTACGGGGTATACTACACCAGATGCAGTAGCTGTTCAGGAAACACTGGCAAGAATGGTTGAAGCAGGATGCACGCATGCGTTTATGGAAGTAAGTAGTCATGCGCTGGATCAACACCGGGTAGATGGGATCAAATGGGATGTGGCGATTTTCACCAACATCACACATGATCACCTGGATTATCACGGTGATTTTAAATCATACATACAAGCTAAAAAGATATTTTTTGATGGATTGAGTGCTCAGGCATTTGCCTTACTCAATGCGGACGACAAGCATGCTGAAGTCATGGTACAGAATACTGTTGCTAAGGTCTCAAATTACAGTCTTACCAAAATGACTGATTTCAGGGCGCGTGTTATTGAAAACCGTATTGATGGCTTGCAGCTGGAAGTGAACGGAATACCATTGCATGTGCGGTTAGTCGGAAAGTTCAACGCATCCAATCTCCTGGCCATTTATGGTGCAGCAATTTTGCTGGGGGAGGATCGTGAAAAGGTACTGACCGGGTTGAGCAACTTGCAACCGGCAGAAGGTCGTTTTGATCTTGTTACCGGAAGTAAAAAGGTTTTTGCAGTGGTTGATTATGCGCACACTCCGGATGCACTGCACAATGTGCTGAGCACTCTAATCCAGGTTCGTCACCCTGAATCACGTATCATCTGTATCGTAGGATGTGGAGGTGACCGCGACAGAACAAAAAGGCCTGAAATGGCCAGGATTGCAGCAATGTTTGCGGATCAGGTGATCCTCACATCAGACAATCCAAGAACAGAGAATCCTGATGATATCCTCGACCAGATGTGGCCGGGAATACCAAAAGAAAAAATTGAACACA
>DASXWI010000252.1:0-2174 GCA_036503755.1 Saprospiraceae bacterium
TGGAGATGCTGCATTTGGTCCGCAAAATGTCATCACGGCTGTTGCACACGGACACCAAGCAGCTGTATCCATCGAATTATTTTGCAAAAGCCTTGATGTGTTTGACAGGCCAGATCCGATGACCAACTTATATAGCCAGAAGATGGGCATTCACGAATGGAGTTATGACAACTACGTTGTGGATGACCAGCGATATAAAGTTCCTCATGCGAATAAAGAAATAACCCTTCAAAACCGAATGATTGAAGTCGAACTTGGTTTTGACGGTTTGACAGGGTTTAAAGAAGCTCAACGTTGTCTCAACTGTGATGTGCAGACTGTTTTTGAAAAAAGCAGATGCATTGAGTGTGATGCGTGTGTAGATATTTGCCCGACGAGTTGCATCACCTTTACTATAAATGGTGAAGAAGATGAATTGCGTACAAGATTGTTGATGCCTGCGCTTAATCATACACAGGATTTATACGTTTCGGATGTGTTGCCGACAGGCCGCATCATGGTGAAAGACGAAGATGTATGTCTTCATTGCGGATTGTGCGCAGAGCGCTGTCCGACTGCTGCATGGGATATGCAGAAATTCCTTTATAATGTCACGAAAGCAACACACGTATGTCCGTCAGTGGTGGTGTAAATGATTTTGTGGTTCGGTTTGCCAATGTCAATGGAACCGGCTCAGCCAGCGCGAATACTTTATTTGCCAAATCCATCTTCAGGATGGGTATACCTGTTTCGGCAAAAAATATATTTCCATCTAATATCCAGGGACTACCTACATGGTATGAAGTCAGAGTGAATGGAAAAGGATATATAGGTCGTCGTGAAGGAATCAACCTGATGGTCAGTGTCAATCCACAGAGTATAGACCAGGATTTGAAAAACACCATTTCAGGTGGATATTTCATGTATGACAGCACCTGGCCCTTACCCAAAGATAAACGCAGGGATGACCTGAACTACCTCGAAATTCCACTCATGGAAATGAGTAACGAACATTTCTCAGAACCAAGACTCAGACAACTTTTTAAAAATATCATCTACGTTGGAGCCTGTGCCGCGCTATTGAATATGGATAGAGATGTGATCATTGCATTATTGCATGATCAGTTTCCCGGAAAGGAAAAAGTGGTAGCTCAGAATGTGAAAGCACTTGACCTGGGAATTAATTACGCAAAAGAAAATTGGAGTTGTCCTCTCGCGTTTCACACCAGTCCTCTTGATCTGACCAAGGGCAAAATTCTCATTGATGGAAATACAGCCTGCGGTCTAGGAGCTGTATATGGTGGAGCTACCGTGATGGCCTGGTATCCGATCACGCCTTCGACTTCGGTAGCAGACGCATTTGAACAATATTGCAGCGAACTACGCATTGATAAGGCTACAGGCAAACGTAAGTATGCAATCATTCAGGCTGAGGACGAACTTGCCGCGATTGGTGTCGTGATCGGCGCTAACTGGAATGGTGCAAGAGCATTTACCGCTACAAGCGGACCAGGTGTTTCGTTGATGAATGAATTTCTTGGACTCGCCTATTTCGCAGAGATTCCAACAGTATTGATTGATGTGCAACGCACCGGACCATCTACAGGGATGCCGACACGAACTCAGCAATCTGATATCATGCTGGCCTTCTATGCATCGCATGGAGATACTAAGCATGTATTACTGTTTCCTTCAACACCAACGGAGTGTTTTGAAATGACTGCTACTGCATTTGATCTTGCTGAACGTTTGCAAACACCTATCATGGTGATGACGGATCTTGATCTTGGCATGAATGATCATCTTTCTGATGCCCTGACCTGGGATCCATCACGTCAATATGATCGAGGAAAAGTTTTGAATGCAGAGGATCTTGATAAAATTGAAAAATTCGGACGCTACCTGGATGTGGATAAAGATGGGATTACCTACAGGACATTACCTGGGACACATCCATCCAAAGGGTCGTTCTTCACTCGCGGAACCTCACGTGACGAATATGCTAAATACACAGAAGATGGCGCAGCTTACGTACGAAACATGGACAGGTTAACAAGAAAATTTAATACAGCAAAAACACTTGTACCACCTCCGCAGTTTTATCCAGATACATCAGGTGCGGAAATCGGCATGTTGTTTTTCGGAACAACAACAGATTCCGCATTAGAAGCCATTGATATGCTCAGAAGCCAGGG
>DASXWI010000253.1:0-4793 GCA_036503755.1 Saprospiraceae bacterium
TTTTGATGCCAGGGTACGGCAAATAAAACGCGACCATCATCCGTCCTTGGAATCATGACCGCCGTTTCTCCTGGTAAAAATTCTTTATCAAAAACAAGATGTATTCCCTGGCTTGGTTGGATGATCGATGCAGCTTCCTCATTATCCATTTTCATCATCATGTCAGCAAAAACTCCTGTAGCATTGATGACCGCTTTGGCTTTGATTTCATACGTGTTGTTATTGATCGTATCCTTAACCTGTACACCTGAAATCTTGCCATTGTCTTTGATCAGTTCTTCAACAGAAAAATAATTTAAAACAGCAGCTCCATGATCTGCGGCAGTCATTGCCAGGTGAATAGCCATACGGGCATCATCAAATTGTCCGTCATGGTATCGTATACCTCCCCGCAATCCTTCACGATCGATAGTTGGTACAAGGGATATGGTTTCTTCCAGGGATAAAAATTCTGTTGACCCCAACCCAAGACTACCTGCCATCCAGTCGTATGCTTTCAAACCTAAACCGTAAAATGGAGACTCCCACCATTCGTAATTTGGAATAACAAAAGATAGATTATTGACAAGATGAGGTGCGTTTTTTAGGAGTAAGCCCCGCTCACTAAGAGCATCAAGCACTAGCCGGATATTTCCTTGCTGCAAATACCGGACGCCACCATGAACAAGTTTTGTACTGCGTGAGGATGTTCCTTTTGCAAAATCATATTTTTCAAACAATACAGTTTTTAATCCTCTCGATGCTGCATCCACCGCCACTCCGAGTCCTGTGGCGCCACCTCCTATGACACAGACATCCCACACGTGGTCATTAAGTTGCCTAATCATCGTTTCTCTGTGCATGAATGTGGAGCCTTAGTGCTCTAGGTAATTAACTTGTATCATTTGTAATCTGCCCATGCTATAGCTGCATTTGTGGCTCGTCTCCAACCCATAATACAATGCGTACGCTGTTCTTCTTCCATTGTTGGCAAAAAACTTTTATTAACCTGCCATTGTTGCTGAATACTTTCAATGTCGGGCCAAAATCCAACAGCAAGCCCTGCGAGGTAAGCCGCACCTAACGCGGTAGTTTCAGTCACCCTTGGCCTGATCACTTTTGTATTGATCATATCACTCTGAAATTGCATTAACCGGTCATTGACCGTACCTCCACCATCTACTCTAAGCTCTGCAATACGGATGCCGGTATCTGCTTCCATACATTTTAATACATCATACGTTTGGTAAGCGATGCTATCTAATACAGCTTTGGCAATATGAGCAGATGTACTCCCCCTGGTTAATCCAAAAATACATCCTCTCGCATGTGGGTTCCAATAGGGTGCACCAAGTCCAGCAAATGCAGGAACCATGTACACGCCATCACTGTCTTCTATTTCTCCAACAAGTGTTTCAATCTCTCCTGATGTATGAATTAGTTTCAAGCCATCCCTCAACCACTGCACAGCAGCTCCAGCAATAAATACACTTCCTTCCAACGCATAAGAAGTATGATCGCCGATTTTCCAGGCAATGGTGGTCAATAAGTTATTACGGGATTCAAATGCTTTTTCACCCGTCTGCATCAACATAAAACATCCTGTACCATACGTGTTCTTCACCATACCTGGTTGAGTGCACATCTGGCCAAACAATGCAGCCTGCTGATCTCCGGCGATACCTGCAATCGGTATTGCGGATCCTGGAACAATTTTTCCTGTCACTCCATAAAGCTCACTGCTGGATCTGACTTCGGGAAGCATTGTAGCAGGAATGTTGAATAAAGAAAGTAATTCCGTATCCCATTCAAGTGTATGAATATTGAAAAGCATGGTGCGTGATGCATTTGATACATCTGTCACATGCACTTTTCCACCCGTCAGATTCCAAACGAGCCACGAATCAATTGTTCCGAAAGCTAGTTCACCTTCTTCTGCCATTTCTCTTGCATCCGGCACCTGGTCTAAAATCCAGGCGAGTTTTGTCGCTGAAAAATAGGCGTCAGGAATCAGTCCTGTTTTATCTTTAATCATGGCGGTGTAACCTGCACTGACCAACTTCTCACAATCTGATGCCGTTCTCCGGTCTTGCCAAACAATCGCATTGTAAACTGGCTTTCCATTCTTTCTATTCCACACTACAGTGGTCTCGCGTTGATTAGTGATTCCAATACCGGCGATGTCACTTATCGATAAACCAGCTTTAGCTAAAGCTTCGCCGAGGGTACTGATCTGGCTACTCCAGATTTCTTCCGGATCATGTTCCACCCATCCCGGCATGGGATAATGTTGGGCAAATTCCTTTTGTGCAAGACTGATGATGTCGCCCTTCTTGTTGAAGATGATGCTCCGGCTACTGGTGGTTCCCTGGTCAAGGGCTAATATATACTTGGCAGACATAAATTTTTATTACTCTTCCATTAAAACATAATTCTAAGGTAATTCCCTTTGTGTGATCAAGGATGCTTTTTATACAGAGCCAAATGATTTGTCGACATTAAAAAGAAAAAGCCTCTCTCCAGAAATCTGAAGAGAGGCTTTTTCTTTGCTTGGGTTTACATTGCTATAAACCTATTTTATAATAACCTTACTCGATGATCACCATCTTCTTCGACGCAGTATATTCATTTGCATCAAGTCTGTAATACAAGACACCTGTTGAAGGAATGTCTTTGCTGCTTACAGTAATGGTATTGTAGCCTTTCACAGATTCCTGCTCTTTCACTACAAGTACTTTACCGGCTACATCAAAGATGGTCAATACAACATTTCCTGCTACAGGAAGATCATACCCAATCACTGTGTTTCCTTTAAAT
Source organism: Saprospiraceae bacterium (assembly GCA_036503755.1). GTDB lineage: Bacteria > Bacteroidota > Bacteroidia > Chitinophagales > Saprospiraceae > Opimibacter. The sequence continues at coordinate 2,797 of DASXWI010000253.1, forward strand.
GGGTTTGGTTCGTTCTGGTAGAGCGCGAACTCAGCGTCATGCTCTGATCCACGGAATGTTAACTTCAGATCTTTGATATCAGATGATGTATTGTAAGCTTCAGCCTCTGTTACTTTAGAGTTAATGCTCATCATGTCACATAACTGGCCAGTCGCCTTAGCTTCGAAAGAAAGTGTGAACAGAACATCTGATGAAGTTGCGTTGACGCCACCTACCTTATTCCAGCTCGCAGTTAATGTATTACCAAATACACCGAAGTTCTCATCAGTCATGCTTACTATTCCTGAGCTTACACCACGGAATTCCAGACCATTGGTCTGCATCGTAAACTGGTATCCTTCGATTGCAGCAAAGTCAGCAGAAGAGATAGCTACGTCCACAATTTGACCAGCAGTTACTGCACGGTTGTCAGTAACGAAGTTTACTACTCCGTTTCCGTTACGTGGCATTACCTGATTAGCGTTAGCCTGAACAGTATTGTTTACGTCACCTACCTTGATCGCAATGAAATCTTTGTCTAACTCATTGTGAGAAATTCCAGACATATTGATAGACTCGCTGAATGGCCAAGGATTATTAACATCACCAAACTGGAAGTTCTTGTCCACGAATCTCCAACTCTTGTTTGCCGGAAGTTCAACGTAGATACCCAAGATCAGTTTACGTAATTCAATAAGGTCAATAGCACTTATATTCTCACTATTGTTAGCATCAGCAGCAATCAAGTCATACGGACTATCCAGCAATTCAATGCCGAGCAGGTGTTTCTGGATTTTCACAAGGTCAAGTGTAGAAACACCATTTCTGTGAGCATCGTTACGTTCTGCGTTTACTGAGAACTCTGATGGAATAACCAGATCAGTAAAGCTATATTGTCCGTTGCTTGTAGTCACATAGGTTGGGAAAACATGCCCTGGAACATTCAGACTTATTGAAGTCTGGGCTACTGAAAGAACATCTTCTGTCAGTACTTCACCAGCCAGAATGCTGCCTTCTCCTCCAGGCTCACAAGCACCTCCATTGTCCGTAATCACAATGGTCGTCGTACAGTAGTCTTTGTTACGCTCGTTCCAACTGATGATACCATTGCAGTTGTCATCTGTTCCGCCATCAGCAACCCAGATTTGTGTTGCGATCTCTACATTGAAAGCTGGTACATTGTCGCATGTATACGTATGGCTTGGCTCGTAAGCATCTCCACTGAAACTGTATAACAGGTCTGCTGCAGGCGTACAATCATCAAAGCTTGATGCATTGAAATCCTTAGCCCAAACCGTTACTTCTCCTCCAATCGGCATCACTACGGTACTCAGACCGTTGATACATACCGGTGAAGGCAGCTTGCAGTCTTCCAGACGGAACAAGTATTCGCAAGTACTAAAGTTTCCACAACCATCTTCTACCGTCCAAAGGATCCTGTGATAATCACCGCAGAACTGGCTGTTGTATGGAATACCATTTAGGCGAACAGATTGAATTGTGCTTTGACGTGTATCAAAACTCAAAGTCGCATTGTTGCTTGAATCTACAGCTACAGGTGTAGTTGGTTTAATCAGTATATACTCTGTTCCGTTGAATGGATAGATCTTAACATCGTATTCTACAATATCGCTGCATGTTTCATGCACGACGCGTTCAAAGTTCAGATGTACGCTGCAGCTAGAAGCTAATGGATTATCTTCTCCAAGGAATGCCTGGTTGTTGTCTGGAAGTGATACGCCTGCATCAGCAACACACAATACTTGAGTTACACATTCCTCTTCAAATTCTGGACCTTCTGAGTCATGAACTTTGATCACCTGGGTATAATGCCACAATCCGGCTCCGGTTTGTGAATCATACTGGCACCAGTCAATAACCGCCCACTCTCTTAGGATCTTGAAGCAAGCTCCGTCTACGAAATCAAATCTTGTGTCTTCGTAAGTTACGCCTATCAAGCTGCATGCATCATCAAATACGGTTGGTTCACCGGTATCACCGATATCTTCAGGACATGT
>DASXWI010000254.1:0-2972 GCA_036503755.1 Saprospiraceae bacterium
AATGCTGCTCTAACTGGAACCGCACTAGATGATGCAATCTTTGGCACTTTGTTGTTACCTGGCCCGGGCTCCCCAAGGTCTGTGGATTTATGGCCAATTTTCCATACTGGAGTTCCTAACCTTGCACCTTATCATCTTGCAACGGGTAAAAATGGAAATCCATTAGCGAATGGAAAACCATTCATCAACAATTTCCTTCCGAACGGAGGTGACATGCTACGACTCAATATGGCTGTACCCCCTACTCCTAGAAATGATCCACAATTCAACAGCCTGGGTATTGTATATGCCGCAGTTCTTGGTCTGACTGATCCAGTTTATGCTGCTAATGCTGATCTCCAGTTTATTCCCAACATGGATGGATTTCCAAACGGACGAAGGCTGGAAGATGATGTCACCAGGATTGAATTACAAGCAGTAAGTGGTGTTGCTCTCGCAGCCATAGGCTTGTGGTATGATGATTATTTCCCTGGTAGCTCTACTTCACCGGTAACAAATCTATTGGTGAATGTCATTCAGTATTCCACAGGTGTAGAATCTAACGATGCTCCATTTACTTCAAGTTTCCCTTACCTCGCAGAACCATGGAGGGGAACAGAGACCAGCGCACCGATTGAATAGTCAATCTTTCTCTTCATTCAACAACAGAAATAAAAATCATGAAAAATATATTCTTCTTAATAGGCCTGCTGACTTTTGGTTTTGCCTTTCCGGTACTAGCCTCCAGTCATCGCGAGGCACCCTTGATCGCCAATGATCCTCTTGCTGACAATACAGATCTATATGCTTTTGTCAGTCCTGATGACCCAGGTACGGTTACGATCATTGCAACCTACGTACCGATGCAACTTCCTCATGGTGGGCCAAATTATTTTGGCTTTGGTGAAAACATCCGCTATGAAATTCACATCGACAATAACATCGCTACACCGGGTGATGATATCATTTACCGGTTTACGTTTCATAAAGTACATGAAGACCCTACGACTTTCTTCAATATCAGGTTAGGACTTCAAAATCATAAGACTACCTACACGCTTGAACGCAGCAGGGATGGTGGTGCAACGTTCGAAACTCTGATAACGGATGGAATTGTTCCTCCGAACAACATTGGTCCAAGATCGATCAATGGACCTGCGGGATTAAACACTACGTATGGTCAACTCATGTCCAATGCGCTTATGTCTACCACGGATGGTGAGCGAGTATTCTGTGGACCCACTGATGATCCTTTCTTTGTTGATCTTGGTGGTGTTTTTGATCTTGGTGATATGCCACGCCAGGGTGGTGAAGCTTATGATGGAGTAGCATGTTTAAATGTGTCCACGATCGCCTTAAAGATTCCTATCGCTTGGTTGCAGAAAGAAGGCAAAACAGAGCTTGAGGCTTCAAGTATTCTGGATCCTGATTTCGTTATTGGTATCTGGGCTTCTGCAAGTCGTCAAACGATGCGCACACTTAATGCTGCCGGTAGTGAATCTTATGCAGGTGATTGGGTACAGATTTCAAGATTAGGAATGCCGCTTACAAATGAAGCAGTGATTCCAATTGGTAATAAAGATTTATGGAACTCACTTACTCCATACCAGGACTTGGCTTACCTCAGCACATTTGGTGGTTACTTCTACAATCCTGAATTGGCTTTGTATATGGATGACAGCCAGTTTGGAGGAGCCGTACCTGCTTTTGCAGCATTGCGAATTCAAAGTGCATCGCTTGGTGCATTTGATTTCAGAAATGGTAAAGATGGATTATATGGATTGAAAGGTAATCCAGCACTTGCAGGCACAGCATTGGATGATGCAGTATTTGGAACATTGCTGTTGCCGGCTCCTGGTTCTCCACGCTCTGTTGACTTGTGGCCGATCTTCCACACTGGTGCTCCTAATCTTATTCCTTATCAATTGGCTACAGGTAAAGGAGGAAATCCTCTTGCTGCCGGTAAACCATTCATTCACAATTTTCTACCTAATGGTGGGGATATGTTGAGGTTAAATATGGCTGTGCCTGCAACACCGCGAAATGATCCTGATTTCAATAATCTAGGTTTGGTGTGGGCTGCCGTACTTGGATTGACGGATCCGAGATTTAACGGGACTACCGATCTGGAGTTTATTCCCAATATGGATGGGTTTCCAAATGGCCGCAGGCTTGAAGATGATGTAACGCGTATCGAATTACAAACTGTTTCAGGAATTGTACTTGCAGCTGTTGGGTTGTGGTATGATGATTATGATCCAATGTCAAGTCCTTCACCTGTGACACCACAATTGGTCAATGTGCTTTCTTATGATACAAAGATTAGCGAGAACGATATTCCGTTCACTTCAGCCTTTCCTTATGTGGCCATGCCTTGGTCTGGGACTAGTAAGTGTTCAGGTGAAATCAGGGAGTATACGCAACCTGAAATTCTTCCTCCAACCATAACTGGTGTAACTGGCCTTTCTTCAACGGAAGTATTTGCCATGAATCAACCAAATCCTTTTGTAAGTAGTACGACAATCAAGTATCATTTGAGATCCGGAGGAAATATTTCCATCAACATTTATGATGCTTATGGCAAGCATATCACTACACTGATCAATGAAACCAAAACAGAGGGTGATTACGAAATCAATTGGAATGCTGCAGGTATGGCTGCAGGAACTTACATGGCCGTTATCTCCCTTGGAAATACTGGCATTCGAACAATCAAGATGAATAAAACAGAGTAAACACCAAAACCCTAAGTGGAGTCAGGTAACCCTTGCCGGTTAAGGCCGGCAGGGGTACTGACCCTGATTACAACATTTTTCTTCAACTACTCAAACTCAATAAAGATGAAACTCAATTATATCCTGGCGATTCTCTCCCTTACAGTGTGTTTTTCAAGCTGTAAACTTAATCCAGAAAACAAACAAGCAAACAATGATATACCTGAATTGCTTATGCGTTCATCTATCATTGGCCCTGAAAATGAAATGGGTCATATC
>DASXWI010000255.1:0-1763 GCA_036503755.1 Saprospiraceae bacterium
AAAGCGATTGAAGAATACCCGTACATCTTCCCGATCTGGGGCAAAAAGGTTACAGCACTGGGGTTTGATATACCCTATTCTGCAGGCTTTAGCATAAACAGCCTAACCCAAAAATCAGAACTCGTCATAGACAACATCAGCGTTGGTTTTAATGATGGTCCTTTAGTCAATGTGGATGAGATTATACGCATTGACAAAGCTACTGCATCAGCAACAGGCCTGACGGTCAGACCCGATTTCTGGTTACTTCCTTTCCTGAATGTATATGGAATTTTTGGCTGGGCTAAAACATCCACAGAAATTGATGCAGGTCTATGGTTGCCCGATTCTAACAATGTATGGAAAGAAGTAGTCCCATTTGGTACAACTGCAAATTTTAATGCCAACGTGACCGGCTTCGGTATTACACCTACCATGGGTGTTGGTGGAGGATGGATTGCCCTGGATATGAATTTTGCATGGACAGATGTAGATGCGCTCGATAAACCTGTTAAAACATTCATCTTCGATCCAAGGATTGGAAAGACTTTCAAATTCAAAAAACCTAATAGTAATCTTGCCATATGGGTGGGAGGATTCAGAGTGAAATTCTCATCTGAAACAACAGGCTCTCTTCCCCTGACAGATCTGTTCCCGGATGCAGATATCCAGGGAAAAGTAGATCAGGCAATGATGAATGTAGATCAAAAACATGAAGATCTGGATACCTGGTGGAATGGTCTCTCAGAGCTTGAAATGGCTAACCCGATCAATAAAGCCAAGTATGAAACAGGCGTAAGAGTTTTGGATAATGCAGGCCAATTATTGACATCGATTGACGGCGCAATCAATGATGACCAGGAAGCCACCGTAAACTATTCTTTAGAGAAGGGACTTAAAGACCCCTGGAATTTTATTGTCGGCGGACAATACCAGTTGAATAAAAACTGGATGTTCCGTGCTGAGTATGGTTTCCTGGGTACACGGAATCAATTCCTTGCTTCTCTCCAATATCGTTTCAGAATTTAACGACCTCAAGTCATGTTACGAAAAACCATACTTATGCTTTGTCTTTTGACAAGCGTATACACAAGTTATAGCCAGGTCTTGATCTCCATCCTGCTCGGAGATAAATTGAATTCAGGAGAAATTGAATTTGGATTGGATGGCGGATGGACACTTGCTTCATTGGATGGTGTAGATCCGTCTAAAGGCTTTTCGAATTACAACCTCGGATTTTATTTTGATTTTAAAACAAAAAACCCAAACTGGTTACTAAACACTGGGGTACGCGTTAAATCTACGATGGGAGCAGAAGGCATCGCCTTGTATTCATTAAATGATCCGGATCTCGATAATTCGTTTAGCGGCGGTAGCATTACCAGGAGACTCAATTACTTCAATGTGCCTGTGTCCATGAAGTATATGTTTAAAAATAAAATGTATGCTCAGGCTGGTATCCAATTAGGTTTGCGCTATAAGTCTACCGATGAATTTGTCAACACCGTACAGGACAAAGAAGACCTTTCTTACAAAGTAGATGTTAAGAACCAATATCATCCCCTCGATGGAGGATTATTGGCAGGATTGGGGTACAGGCTTACAGGAGGTAATGGCATGAATCTCGGTATCCAGTATTATTACGGACTTGTGGATGTGCGCATTTCAGATGGTTCTCCTGATGAATTCAACAGGGCACTCTATATCAATGCTGGTATTCCTATAGGTAAAGGAAAAGCTGAGGCGAAAGCAGCCCAGGAATGAGGAATCTTGGTAAGTGGCTT
>DASXWI010000256.1:0-4028 GCA_036503755.1 Saprospiraceae bacterium
AGCGCAGCGAAATATTTGCATTATCGCCGCGAACTAAATGACATTCAAGATTTAGCAATACCACGCTGGTTCAAGTCTCCCGACTTGAATCCAATATTCTGCTCGTCTCCTGACGAGCGAAACAAATAGTAGCGCAACGAAATATTTGTATTATCGCCGCGAACTAAATGACATTCAAGATTTAGTAGCGCAGCGAAATATTTGATTTTCTTCAAGTGGATGGATTCAAGCCATGGGCTTGAAATGCTGTGCCAACAGAAAGCGCTCGTCAGAAGACGAGCTGATATTAAGTTCAAGTCAGGAGACTTGAACTAGCGGTGTAGCGTTTTTTAGAATTAATACTGCCTAATTGGCAGCCATTTTGACTTTATAAGGGACAATTGTCAGTTTTCCGGCCTATGGAATGATAATTGACCTCCAAAATCGTTTAAATCTATATTTTCCGAAATTATCGCTAGTTCTATGTTTGAAGATATTTTAGTGGCCAATACCGTAGCAGAGGAGAGTGAATTCATGCCGATTATTTCGGTAGATGAGGACGATGAACCCCATAATGGGGAGGATTTGCCCGAATTGGTCCCAGTACTTGCACTAAAAAATACAGTCCTATATCCCGGAATTGTCATTCCCATTACGGTCGGAAGGGAGAAATCCATGAAAGCCGTACGGAAGGCCCATGATACCAATAAACAAATTGCTGTCCTCGCCCAAAGGGATATTGACACTGAAGATCCAGATGTCAACGATCTGTTTAAGGTAGGGACGATGGCTCGGATTCTCAAGATCCTGAAGATGCCTGATGGTTCGATTACGGCTATCCTGCAAGGAAGATCCAGGATCAACCTGGTCCAGATGGATTCAGTAGATCCATACATGCTAGCCAGGGTAAAGTCACGGAATTACATTCCTGCTCCCAGTAAAATAGAATTTGAAGCCATCATCGGTTCGATCCGTGACCTTGCTGAAAAGATCATCAAACTGTCTCCGAATATTCCTTCCGAAGCTGTAGTGATGATCCGCAACATTAAAAGTGATATCCACCTGCTTGGTTTTATCGCCTCAAATTTGGGCGTAGACAATACCAAGAAGCAGGAGCTTCTCGAAATCGAACCTTTAGATTTATTGGCAAGTGAAGTGTTCAAGATGATGCACAACGAATTGCAGATGCTTGAAATCAAGAGCCAACTTGAATCCAAAGTACGTGTCGATATCGAAAAACAACAACGCGATTATTTTCTTAATCAGCAGTTGAAGACCATCCAGGAAGAGTTAGGGCAGAATCCACAAGAAACTGAAATCCGTAACCTGGTAGAGCGCAGTAAAAAGAAAAAGTGGAGTAAAGTCGTTCAGGATACTTTTGATCGTGAGATCGCCAAGGTGCGAAGGATCAATCCACAAGTCGCTGAATACAGTTTACAACTCAACTATCTTGAGTTGTTACTTGATTTGCCATGGGAACATTACACGAAAGACAATTTCGATCTAAAGAATGTCCAAAAAGTTTTGGATGAAGATCACCATGGACTTGAAGAAGTTAAAGACAGGATACTTGAACACCTGGCTGTATTGAAATTGAAAGGAGATATGAAAGCTCCGATCCTTTGCCTTGTTGGACCTCCGGGTGTAGGGAAGACATCGCTAGGCAAATCCATTGCGCGTGCATTGAAGAGGAAGTTTATACGCATGTCACTTGGTGGCTTACATGACGAATCTGAAATCCGCGGACATCGTAAAACGTACATTGGTGCCATGCCGGGCCGTATTATCCAGTCCGTAAAAAAAGCAGGAGCATCTAACCCGGTTTTTATCCTTGATGAAATTGACAAAGTCGGAAAAGATTTCAGAGGCGATCCATCTTCTGCTTTATTGGAAGTACTGGATCCTGAACAGAATTCAACCTTTTACGATAACTATCTTGAATTGGAATATGACTTATCTAAAGTCATGTTTGTGGCGACGGCCAACTCATTAAATACTATTCAACCTGCGTTGCTCGACCGTATGGAAGTCATCAACATCAGCGGCTATTCTACAGAAGAGAAAATTGAAATTGCCAAGAAGCATCTCATACCACGCCAGCGTAAAGAACATGGATTGAAACCAGTGGATGTGAAGCTTAAAGATGATGTCTTACGTGAGATGGCTGAAAGCTATACGCGTGAGTCAGGCGTTCGTAGCCTGGACAGGCGATTGGCTTCTGTGATGAGACATGTGGCGAAGAAGGTGGCGATGGATGAAAAATACAATGTCTCAATAACAAAATCCCAATTGGGTGACATACTCGGTCCAGATCGTGTGGATCCTACGTTGTATACCGAAGTGCATAGCAGTGGCGTAGCGATAGGATTGGCATGGACTAAAGTAGGAGGAGATATTCTATTTATAGAATCCAGCCTGAGTCCAGGTAAAGGTAAATTGACCCTGACCGGAAATCTAGGTGATGTGATGAAGGAGTCTGCTACAACAGCTTTAAGTTTCATCAAAGCCCATGGAGATGTGTTGGGAATTGATGCAGCCACTTTTGAAAACACAGATATACACATTCACGTCCCAGAAGGAGCCATACCAAAGGATGGACCTTCTGCCGGGATCACAATGCTTACTGCACTTGCTTCTGCCTTCAAGAAAAAACCAGTAAAAAGTCACCTGGCGATGACTGGTGAAATCACACTACGTGGAAAGGTGTTGCCGGTTGGAGGTATCAAGGAGAAAGTACTGGCAGCGAAAAGAGCAGGGATTAAACATATTATCTTGTCCACAGCCAATAAACGCCACATCGAACAGATAAAACCTGAGTACATTCAGGGTGTGAAATTTATTTTCGTGGATAAAATGGAAGAAGTGCTACAGCAAGCACTGGATATCTGGTCCTTCTAGGTCGGAAGGTTAAGAACCTGTTAAAAAAACGAAAGGGTATGTGGGTAGGCAAAGGTGAAATCGTTAAAACAGGAACCAATCCCTACCTTTACCGCATGGTGCAAAAAAGATTTTTTCGCTTCATGGCCTTGCGGCTGATCATACTCCTTATCCTGTCATGCTGGTATGGAGGGCAGGAATTATTTGCCCAGGATCCCAATGCTCCCCAAGTCAAAATTGTACAGATTTCAGGTAAGGTCGTTACGAAAGGTGAAAACGATGAGATTGTCTTATTGCCTTATGCAGTAGTAGCCGTCCAGGGAACCAATCGTGGGACGCTGACTGATTTTTCAGGCTTCTATTCCATCGTGGTCAGAACGGGGGAGACCCTGGTGTTTTCAGTATTAGGGTATAAGGATGCTTTTTACACAGTTCCTGATACCATAAATGGTACTCGCTACACCGTTATTCAGCCTCTTTCGAAGGACACTGTTTGGCTTCCCGAAGCCGTGGTTTATCCATGGCCCGACCCTGATTTTTTCGTCCAGGAATTCCTGGCGATGGATGTGCATGATGATCTCGAAGACATCGCGAAGGAAAATCTCTCAGAAAAGGCAATGGAACAACTCCGCGAGTATCTTCCTTCTGATGGTCCAGAGCACGTCTCCTTATACATGAGACAACAATCCCAGGATTATTATTCTGAAGGCCAATACAAACCCCAGAATATCTTCAATGCCTTTGCCTGGCAGCAATTTATCGAAGCCTGGAAGCGTGGTGACTTTAAGAAAAAGGACAAGGATCGCTGATGACGCTGATTAATTGATTACGCTGATTGCACTGATTAATTATAGTGCATCAACAATTTTTCATTAGACACAGGAAAATCATTAACCTAAATTCTGAAATGCAATATGTTCAGATGATTAATCAGTGTTGTCAGCGCTAATCAGTGTTAATCAGTGCTAACGGTTCCAGTTGTGTCCAAAGGTGATATACCACGCCCAATTGTCTGGTCCTCGCGCAATATCTATACCTCCTCTTATCCCAAATGCTCTTGCAATCAGATATCTGAATCCTGTGCCGTAGTTGTAGACAGTCCCGGCGTCGCTAAAATCCTGGTCACGCATAATCGCTTTTCCAACACCTGCAAACGCCACTACACTCCAACG
>DASXWI010000257.1:0-8563 GCA_036503755.1 Saprospiraceae bacterium
TTTTCCACTACTTCAGGATTGGCATTAGCTACAAATTTCTCATTGCTTAACTTTTTCTCTACGCTGGAAACAAACCCCCGATAATAGTCGAGTTCTTCATTCATCCTTTTCAGTTCAGCCTCCTTGTCAACCTCTATCGTCAGCGCTGCATAATATTGATATTTCCCTGCCAGAAACGAGACACCAGTTCCTAACCCTTGGGCACATGTCGCGTTTGCTAATTTTGTCAAGACAGCTTCAGTGCCTGGTATATTCCATAAGCGGATCAACTCTGGCTCAGAAGGATAAACTAACGCCATGGTTTCTTTTGGAGAAAGTTGGTATTGATTACGTAACTCCAGGACTGCAGATTTTACGGTCAGGATATGGCCAAATGTGTCTATGACTTCAGGATCTATAGAAGGCTCCTGCTGAGACAACAATGCAATCATGCAATCTTCTCCATTTTCACGTGTCCGCAATTGATGCCATATTTCTTCCGTGATAAAAGGCATAAAAGGATGAAGCATTTTACAAATTTCCTCAAACACCTGTGTGGTTTCTTCATAACTCTTTGGATCAGAAGCTTCCCCATAAGCAGGCTTGATCACTTCGAGAAATACACTGCAGAAATCATCCCAAACGAACGTGTAAAGCGAGGTCACCCCTTCCGACAATCGAAACTGTTCATAATTCCTGGATAACTCCGTATTTACAGATTGTATCCTTGCACGCATCCAGCGAATGGCCAACGCCCTGCTATCATCATGAGGCAATGATGCATCTACTTCCCATGATTTAACCAATCGAAGCGCATTCCATATCTTATTGCAGAAGTTGCGGCCAAGCTCACATAATTTTTCATCAAAAAGAATGTCTCCTCCTGCGGGTGCAGAAGCCATAATTCCATACCGCACACCATCAGCCCCAAACTGTTCGATCAACCCCAACGCATCAGGACTATTGCCCAACTGTTTACTCATTTTCCGGCGCTGCTTATCACGCACCATGCCTGTGAAATAAACTGCTTTGAATGGCTTTTCATTTTTCCATTCATACCCGGCCATGATCATTCTTGCCACCCATAGGAAAATAATATCCCAACCTGTAACCAACACACTCGTCGGATAATAGTAATCCAACTCTTTCGTATCCCGCCATCCATTGAATACACTTATGGGCCATAACCAGGAAGAAAACCATGTATCCAATACATCTTCATCCTGGTGCAAATCAGATGTTTGCAGATCATGACGACCAGTAATCTTTCTTGCTTCAGCTAATGCTTCTTCGACCGTTAAGCCAACAAAAACCTGTTCATTATTTAGATCGTTAGTGCCCGATGCATCACTCTTTAGATACCATGCCGGAATCTGATGGCCCCACCATAACTGGCGCGAAATACACCAGTCACGGATATTTTCCATCCAATGACGATATGTGTTTTTCAGATTTTCAGGATAGAAGGCAATCTCATTTTCCATCACCGACTTTAACGCCGGTGCTGCAATGGCTTTCATATCCACAAACCATTGAAGCGAAAGCCTTGGCTCCACAACAACTCTTGTACGCTCAGATCTTCCCACATTATGGATCAAGTCCTCTGTAGATACGATATGTCCTGCTTCCTCAAGCGCCCCAAACATTTTCTTACGCGCTTTATCACGATCAAGTCCAACGAAGAGCTTTGCAGCAGGACTCATACTACCATCAGCATTCAATACATCGATCACTTCAAGAGAATGACGTAACCCAATTTCATAATCATTGATATCATGTGCAGGCGTTACTTTCAAAGCACCTGTTCCAAAAGCCATATCCACATAGCTGTCCGCAATGATTGGAATTTCACGATTGATCAAAGGGACGATTGCTTTTTTGCCATGCAAATGCTTATACCTTTCATCATCTGGATGCACAGCGATAGCGGTATCTCCTAGAATTGTTTCCGGCCTGGTGGTAGCAATCGTAACCCATTCATCAGCCGTCCCGGCAATCTTATATTTTACTTTGTACAAAGTTGTTTTCTCTTCTTCATACAACACTTCCTCATTGGACAACACTGTTTGTGCAGCAGGGTCCCAATTGACCATTCGTTTCCCGCGATATAATTTTCCTTTCCGATAGAGATCGACAAAAACTTCTAACACAGCTGCCGAACGATCTTCATCTAGTGTAAACGCAGTACGCTCCCAATCGCAGGATGCACCTAGCTTCTTCAATTGATGAAGGATGATGCCTCCATACTTATCTGTCCACTCCCATGCATGCGTTAAAAATTCTTCCCTGGTCAGATCAGACTTTTTGATCCCCTTTTCACGTAACATATTGACCACCTTGGCCTCAGTAGCGATCGAAGCATGATCCGTACCAGGCACCCAACAAGCATTTTTACCTTCTTGTCTCGCCCTGCGGATCAGTGTATCCTGGATTGTATTGTTCAGAATATGGCCCATATGCAATTGGCCCGTAACATTCGGGGGTGGAATCACAATGCTGAAAGCCTCCCGGTCATCCGGAGTTGAATGGAAATGGCCGGATCCCAGCCAATGACTATACCATTTATCTTCTATTTCTCCGGGATTATACCGTTTTGACAACTCGTCCATATACTCGTTTCATCTAAGAATTTGCGGAGGCAAAGATAATGGACGCAGGCTAAGAGCATAATGCCCTAGGACTCATGGAATGGATTTCGTGGCGTCCAGCTTAGGTCCGGCTTAAAAAAGGAATATAAGCTGGGAATCAAGGCATTAAACGATTTTCGACGATGGCGCATGTAAGACCACATAGGCACCCCGACAGCGCCTACCGAGCTTTTTATTTCGGTCGCTGTCCTGGACAATTGAAGTTGTCTGAATCCTTTAGTTGCTGCCATATCGATCATGGACAACAACATATTGAGGTATAACTTATACTTATGATTTACTTCAGGATCATATCCAAGGAAATGAGCATCCAGGATATCCCCATCTTCAAAGACAGTGAAAAATGAAATCAACTCCCCTTGATCTTTATAGATCCACAACCTGAATCTATCTCCTAATGATCTCTTGAGCGCACTGAAATAACCTTCTGAAAGAATAAATAAATTGAAACCAACATCTTCAACCACTTTCATATACATGGTATGAAGTTCACTTTCCAGTTCACTTATTTCTTCTGCATTCAATTCAATACGTTCTAATCCTGCAGTCAGTTTCAAAGCTTTGTTTGCTCGGATTCGGTATTTTGATTTTAAAGATTTGATGTATCCATTCATATCTCCCCAGGAAGGATTAACATCCATGATCATGCTGGGCTGAGTGTCAATCGCGTGATACTTCTTGCAATACATGGAACCTGGCAATTCCCTGAAAATGTCATGGTAGAAATCCTTAACGAAAATGAGGTCGATCTTTTTGAAATCAGGTAAAGTGAGCATCCAGTCGATAGTCTCCATCATCAGCATGGTACAGACCTTTTCAGGAATGTGGGGTTGAAAACAAAAACCATAATCTCCGGTCACCAGTGTATTTCCAAGACAAAGAACACTCAAGTTGATCATGGAAGCAGCCTTATACCGTATCCCTTTGACCAGGCTGCCATTAACCTGGTTTTTCAGACTTACTCCCGGGTTGAAATCCTTGACCTGGAAACTTAACATGCCCGCCAGCTCTCCCTCATGCTCAAGCCTTATATACCAGAAGGACATTCGTTCAGGAGGTGCTGACTCAAGCGCAGCATGGTATGCCCTGTGTTGGAAAAGACTGGTACACCCTATCTCAGAGAAATGTGGATCCTCACTTGTCGGGAAGAGAATAGCCGAATAGGGTTTACCTTCGATCGTGAAGATGGTCCTCTTGTAAAGTGTATTTGTGGTTATTGTGGTCTGCATTACCTGCCTGATAACAAAAGTAAACCCCTTTTGTTAAGGTTGAGAATTAAAAAAAAAGAGACCAAGTGGCTGCGCCTATTGGTCTCTTTTTTCTTCATTTTTCACTCTTTATTTTTCATTCTTCATTTTCATTTGCCTTCGGCAATTCGAATCATCGTATCCTCCACTTTGTGCACTAACTCTGTAAAATGTGCTTCCCGTTTGGTGCTATGATCTCTTCTTAACGGCAGATCAATATCAATATGCTCAATGATCAACGATGGAGGAGATTTCATGATGTAGATATCATCTGCGAGGTAAACAGCTTCATTGATATCATGCGTCACAAAAATAATCGTGGAACTAAACCTGTGCCATAAATTGATAAGAAGTTCCTGCATCTGTATCCTGGTTTTGATATCTAATGCACCAAAGGGTTCATCCATCAAAATAATTTCAGGATTAGCAATAATGCTTCGGGCTATAGCGACACGCTGCAGTTGTCCTCCGGATAGCGCAGGGTATTGCGCATATTTTTTCTCATGACCAGCAAGACCAACTAACTCGATCAATTCCATGGCTTGCGCATAACGCTCTTTCTTCCCGATACCTTTATAATCCAAAGCAAGGGCAACATTATCAAGCACAGTCAACCAGGGCATGGAAGAGTATTGTTGAAAGACCATACTCACACGCTGCTTATCACTGACAGGTTTTCCTTTGATTAAAACCTCCCCTTCGGTAGGCTCCTGCAGACCCGCAATATATCTAAGCAATGTAGACTTACCACTACCTGACATTCCTAACAGCACGATAAACTGGCCTTGATCCGGCTTATCCTCAATGAGCATGTTCAGGCCTTTGATGATCCAGGATTTACCTCCATCATAAGACTGGCCAATATTCTTCAGCTCAATGATGTTTTCCCTGGCCGCTGTATCCGTAAAGTTCACACTCATTGGCCGGAAGGTTTTAAACTAACAGATGGCATAGCCAACAAATCAGATCTTTCCTGGTACCACCTCCATGCTTTGAAAGCAATGATCATAGCGAATATGATATGCACGACTTTGACACTATCTCCAAAGACAAAACTCAACGGTTTGAAATCACCCATGAAAGGAAAGAACTCCTGCACTAACAAGATGAAATAAATACCAAGACAAATCCATCCAAGGGCAACGAAAATATAATCCAGGATCATTGAAACTAATCCTTTTCGTTCCAACCTGGAAGACTTGATGGCCTCTTTAGCCTGGTATTTAAAAGGAAACAATTGTTTGTCAAGCCAGACAAATACTTTATCCTGAACCACACCTATGATCATGATCGTAAATAGCAAGGCAAACAATTTGTCCGATTGCACTTGTCGCTGACCGATGGAATAAATGGCCGTACCTATACCCCCCTGGTTGCTGTTGATACTTTCTACTACAATGATGTACGTCCATGAAATAGCTGTCAATACCCGGATGTCATCCGACAATCTTGAAACAACGCTGGGAAAATAAATCGTCTTCAATATTTGCCAGTCTGTGGCACCAAGTGTATGCGCGGTTTTGAGATACACATCATCCACCTCATCAATACGTTGGATCATCACCGGTAGCATATAAATAATGATACCAAAGGCCAGGAAATGAACTTTCATGTTCGTATCAATCCCAAACCAGATAATAAACAAAAGAGTTACCGCAGTCAATGGAATATATCGAAGTGCATCTACTTGCCGCTGGAAGCCCCAACGGGTATACTTGATCAAGCCGATAATAAACCCGATCGGTAAAGTGATCAGGATAGCCTCAAGGTATCCGGAAAGATTTATGCCAATACTAAAACCTATATTCTGAATAAGGTTGTTTTCGTAAAACAGCGTAGGAAATGCCTGGAGCACCCTGAGTGGCGATGGTAAGGCCACCGGCTTCATGATAGGGTCACTACCTGAGGTGAGTATTATCCAAATAAAAAGTATAATTCCAAAACCTAACAGACCAAAGAAGACTCTCTGACCAGTGGTTCCTTCCTCATGTCCTCCTAATAATTTCATGTGCGTCCCTTATCCTGACTGTGCAAGTGATTAATCAGCAATGAGCTGAAAATCTGTCCGCCTGTTTTTTGCTTTACAGGTTTCATCTTGATTCTTCTCACATCCAGGAACAGGTTTGTCAGGACCATTACCAATGATGACAAAACGGTTTCTATCTATCCTGTATTGAGTGGCAAGGTAATCCGCTACAGACTGAGCACGCTTCTTGGAAAGTTCCACATTCGACTGTTTGCTTCCAACATTATCGGTGTTTCCTTCAATACGCACACGTGCATTAGCAAAGGATTTAGCTACATCTGCAAATTGGAGATCAATGATCGTCTTTGAGTTTTCGTCCAGGGCAAATTTTCCAGAAGCGAAATTGATACTCACTGGCTTGCTGGCCAATGCAGGAGCGGTTCTAGCTTCAGCGGTAGGTGCTGTAAATGTTTTTCCAGTTTCTGCTGCATAAGCTGCACCGGTAAGCTTAGCCGAAGCAGACTGAATAGCACCCGTGAAAATAGAACTCCTCCATGCCGGAGCCTCTGCTTGCGCATCTCCAGTAATCACAAAGTTCTTACTCATCTTTGTGTATAAATCTTCACCGGTTTGACCACGGTAATCAGGATTCATCCCAAAGAAGTTTACGTTGTCACCATGACTTGTCCAATAAACTACATCCATCATACCCATGGCATCATTTTCTCCTAGCTGGTTGATCTCTGCAAGATATTTAGCTGCTTTCTGACGGTTGGATGGGTTGGCTTTCAACTCCGCCTGAGCTTTCATCCAACCTTCGTAGAAACCGTCAATCATTTTCCGATGACTGGTCAGGTATGACTCTTTAGCAAAGAAGATATCTGCAATCACGTGTGATTGATCCTTTGTTGTCAACAATATTTTTGATCCCGGCACATCATTTGTCGCAAGCATATCATCCGGACTCCACACTACTGCCGCATCAACTTCAGCACTTCTGAATAGTTGAGCAGCTTTCAGGTTATCAGTCGTTTTAATGACTTCAACGTCTGAATATTTCAAATTTGCAGCTTCGAGGGCAGTCATCAGCAGCGTCTGAGCAGGAGAAGGTACCGCTACAGCAATTTTCTTACCCTTCAGGTCATTGACACTGTTAATCCCTCTTTTCACGATGATCGCATCACCCCCACGGGACCAGTCCACTTGCATAAAAGCCCTTGGTTTAAATTCCTTTAGATCTGTTGGACCTGTGTATAACGGAAAAGCATCTGCCGTCTGCACCGCTACGTCATACTCATCAGCAATCCATGCATTCATGGCATTGATGAGATCATTCTCTACCACAAAACGGACTTTAAATCCATATTCTTTGAAGAACCTGGATTGCTCATTGGGTTCAGCACCCTCATTAAAATATAGACCAGGACCATATCCTCCCCAGGTCACCAATTGCACGACGAGCGTATTATCATCATCATTAAAACCGGTGGTCTTTGGAGTGTCTTTGGTAGCATCCTCCGTTTTCAATTCCTCAGCTTTCTTCCGCTGGTTTTGTCCCCATTCCGTTTTATTAAAGATATACCATACCCCACCCCCGATTACTCCGAGGATTACGAGCGTAATGACAAATTTGGAAAATGCAGTCAGTCGAGTTGCCATGTTTGTTTTAGTTTATATGGTTGGTTGTCGGTATTCGGTGTTCAGTATTCGGTGTTCAGTATTCGGTATTCGGTGTTAGGTATTCAGAATTTGGTAAAACAGTTACCTCATTTTTCATTCTTCATTTTTCATTTAATTCGTCTCACGACTGACGACTCACGAATCCCCACTCACAACTCACAATTCACTACTCACAACTCACTACTCACAACTCACTGCTCACTCAAAAAATGAATCATATTGATTCTTCCTCACCTCAACAGCCTCAGGTCTCTTCAACGGCGCATTAATGTCAAGGACATTGGATTCATCTTCAGCAGCTTTAAGCAAGGTTTCTTTTTGTCCTCCTAGAATGGTAGACACTCCTTCTTTCTCCCATTTTTCAAGCATACGCAAGCCTTCTTCTTCGAAGATACCATTTTGGAGATCGACCGATTTCATAAAGTTTTCTGACACATCCATGAAACGCTCCATTTCTCCGACTTTATTGGCTACATCATCAGCAATGGCCTCAAGGGCCATATCAAATACCAGCCGCTTATCCTTATCACCTGCAATGATGTTCATGGCCGATTTCATTGCACTATGGCTCGCATGCATAGCTTTCCGCTCTTGCTCTTTGAGCTCCACCTGGTCCTGGATATCTTCTAACATCACTTCGCTATTCTCATACATCTTTCCTAGTACGCGATAGAGTATCTCCATCTTTTTATAGAGATCTTCTAGTTTGATGTTCGATTCTTTCAACCGCCCTGCTTTGCGGCTCTTCAGGATCATCACAGCTTGTTTATCTGTTTCTTTAGCCTGGCTGGCTAATGTAAGATTGCTCTGAATTTCTTTACGGTTGTTCAGGATCAATTCCTGCAACTTATGCATCTGACCACGAAGCATCCCAATCTGCCTGTTCATCTTACGCAGATTTTCTTTTAGGTCATTGACATACCCTTTGAGAATTCCGATCGGATCCATTTTGACAAAAATCCCGGTGATGGCTCTCATCACACTTTTGTACATGTACCAAATCAGGTTGCGTGATTTGGAATCTATTGCCATAAAAATAATGG
>DASXWI010000258.1:0-2500 GCA_036503755.1 Saprospiraceae bacterium
CGGGTAAACTAAAGCAGTTGGCAAAGGCAGATAATGTAGCTTTCCTTTAACCACAAAAGTATCTATTGGTGTATAATAATCTTCTTCGGTCCCTGAAATCTCCGAAATGAATAATTCAGTGAAAAAATTGAAACTATCTAATCGAATCGTTTTGTCTGAATTAACAATGCTTACCTCTTTATCTATATGAACATCGATCCACAGTGTATCGCCAAACGACAAGGAATCTTCTGATGGAATCGTAGTCATCGGAACAATTAGCACAAGGTTCTCCCCATACTGATCTTCTTCACATTTACCACATGAGAAGAATAAGTAAACTGCACTAAGTACAAGTAAATAATTAATGTCCATAAGATTGATACAATTGATTATAGAACAATAATAGTTATGCACCCTTGATTTCTATATTCGTCAAAATCAACCAGATTTAAGAGATAATCCACCTTTGTTTTTCTAAATAATGTAGAGTAATTCTTAATTGATGTACTTTGATTTTTATACTTCACTATCACTTGGTCTCGTCTATTACCTTCACAAGCATACAATGCAGGATGTTCGTAATTAGGATATTCAAATAACCCTATGTCCGTATTAAAGTTAATAAGATATAATCCGTTCTCTTTAAAAGATACTCCAGCCATGAATGAATAGCTGTCCTGATCCTCCTTAAACGTGATTGGATATACAATCAATGTAGATAAAGGTAGATATTCAAGTTTGCCAACTTTTACAATTGTATCGATATGGACTGAATTATTTTCTACCGTATCGGATATCTCTGTAATTACTAAGTCAGTAAAAAAATTAAACCCATCCAATCTTATTTTATCAGATACATTATTTACTTCTATATGCTTACTAAAAATTGCCTCAATCCATAATGTATCACCAATGCCAAATGTGTCCCGACTAGGTGTGGTATTAATTGGAACAATAAGCTCCAACTTCTCTCCAAATTGATCTTCTTCACATTTACCACATGAGAAGAATAAGTAAACTGCACTTAGTACAAGTAAATAATTAACACCCATAAGATTGATACCATTGATAATAATTTGGCAATACATTGCAGGACGTAGCGCCATGAAATTACCATAAAAACTTCCTGAATTAGTCAATATTTTCCATAGCTGGCAACTGATAGCATCCATTCCGTTCTGCTGGCATTTCCTATTTTGCGGCATGGAAATCCAGGTGGAACACATTGACGATCTTTACAACGTAACCACTGCCCTGGAAGCATTACTTGCGAAGGGATACAATATCATCCTGCTTCAGGGTGACCTTGGTTCCGGAAAAACGACCCTGACCAAGGTTTTGTGTGAAAAACTGGGTGTATCGGAACCTGTGAGCAGTCCTACATTTTCCCTGGTCAACGAGTATTTTTCTCCTGTTTTGGGGATCATTTATCATATGGACCTATACCGCCTTGAAAAGACAGATGATCTTGTCCAGATCGGATTAGAGGAGTATCTTGATTCAGGACAGCCCTGCCTGATCGAATGGCCAGGTATTGCAGAACCATACTTTGTGATGCCTCATATACGGGTAAGCATCCGTATGGAGACAGACAAAATTCGTATTTTCAATATTACGACGCATGACACAGTGGACGCATAAATTTGGATTTGGCCTGGAGACGCTTCCGGAGAAAGTTGCTGTTTCCCATGGAAATGGAAGCTTTTCGATAGGCATTCCTCTTGAAGTCTCCATGACGGAAAACAGGGTGGCCATCGTCCCGCATTCAGTCAAGCCTTTAGTGATGCAGGGACATCGCATTATCGTCCAGGCTGGTGCAGGATTACGATCCAATTTTGATGATCATGAATACAGCGAAGCCGGAGCGGAAATCGTACCAACGCGAGAGGAAGTTTTTAAGAGCGATGTACTACTCAAAGTAGCCCCACCTACCATTGATGAAATAGAACTCCTCCGTCCGGATCAATGCATCATCTCCGCACTTCAACTACCTACACTTTCAGAATCCTATGTTGACCGCTTGCTTCGCCATCGTGTGATGGCTGTGGCTATGGAATATCTACAGGCTGCTGATGGATCTTATCCACTGGTGAGGACTATGAGTGAGATCGCTGGGATCACTGCCATTCAGACGGCAGCCGAATTATTATGCCGCTCATCACTCGGAAGAGGCGTCTTGCTGGGAGGCGTATCCGGAGTTCCACCAGCTAAGGTGGTAATACTAGGCGCTGGCGTTGTCGGCGAATTTGCCGTAAGGACCGCGCTTGCACTTGGCGCTACCGTGAGAGTGTTTGATGACAACGTCTACAAACTCATGCGTATCCAGCAAATCATCGGTAGACGATTATATACATCCACCATCAACCCTGTACAATTACAATATCAATTGCTCAGCGCTGATGTCGTCATTGGTGCAGTACATTCTGAAACTGGCAGATCCACGATGCTTGTACCTGAGGAGATGATCATGAAAATGAAAGAAGGCAGTGTCATCATAGATGTAAGCATCGACCAAGGC
>DASXWI010000259.1:0-2829 GCA_036503755.1 Saprospiraceae bacterium
TTCTTTTCTTTTCCCTGATAGATAAGCTCTTTTTCTCCTGATCTGATATTCTTGGTATAGATTGAATGGTCTTTGATGTAAGCCACCACTTCATGATCGGTTGGTGACCATTGAAAATTACCTCCGATATCAATATAAGTAGTGTCTTTTGTTGTCAGGTCATATGTAAAGGCTTCTGTAAGAAATCCTGACCACGCTGAAATAATAACTTTTTTGGAATTCGGACTCCAGATTGTCTCTTGCAGTGGTATACCGCGTGAACTCCCGACTACAATAGTATCATACTGTGCCTTCTTTAAATATCGGTTGTAGAACGTATACTGATAGTTACTGCCTTCTTCACCATCACAATTGTCAATGTATGTTTTTAATAACATCAGGCTGTCGTTGGGAGCCAGTTTAAAATTAAGAGCCGTGTTGACAGGAGCTTTGTAAACCGTATCCAGAATGTTGCCTGTTGTATCGATGGTGATGATTTGATAATCAAAGCATGTATTGGTTTTGGTGAGTTGTGTTACTACCAGTTGTGACCCTGCTGTCCATTGAGCATACCGATAACCTACATGTTCATCACCCGGCAGTTCAATGGTTTTCTTTCGCTGATTGATTTCCAGATAGATCTTTCTTCCCGGATAGGTATATGCTTTCCATCCTGTTAAGTCGGGCTCAAATTCACGACCACACCCGAGCAATAATAACAGCGTTGGAAACAAAATCTTCCTCATGCTGATTTTTTGGAACTCCTGTAATACAATACAATGCCTGCGATGATCAATGCTTCACCGATGCCAAACATCCACCAATTAAAATAAACGGGGACATAGGTTGAAAGCACCTCGAGCGCACGATCAGGTGCGTCACTGATGCGCCCGCTGTAAGCGATGTAATCCCACATCCACGCAATGATAATAATCAAACTTCCACTGATGATGAACGACCAATGTTGCCAGTTCAGGTTGTGCGACTGACCTGTGTTTTCATTTCGTAAAATAGCTGCCGAAAAGGTAAGCATGGTGAAACATATAATGAGGGGTGAAAGAACAGGACCTACCCAGGGAGCAGGAATGAGAAATAAAATGTCCCACGTGAATAACGATTCAGGCCAATCGAGTGCCAGCTTGAGGAAAACATAATAGAACAAATCCCAGATGGCAAAAGAGATTAAGAAAAATGCTAACCGTTGACGTGCATTGTAGCCAGTCAGTATTCCCACAGCCAAGAGCATGATAATGGTAGCTGCTTCCCGGAAAATTTCAACGATGCCAATCTCCGGGCTTAAAACAACGAGTGGAAACCCAAAGCCTTGAGGATAATACAACTGACGGAGGTATACCACCACGGAAGCTTCCAGAAACCCCATGGCAATGCTGAATGCAATCAACCACCAGGTTCTGTTTAGGAGAGACATTTTTTGAGAGTTTAATTCTGCTTGCACAAGTAGTCAAATTTAATGATTCAAAAGTACTTTGTATTTCAAAGTAAAACAAATGAACATGACAGAAACAGCATGCAAACGGGTCTATTTGCCTGGTTTTATGGTTTCAAACGAAAAGAGCAGACTGGTTACGCAAGTTAAAAGCATGATTCCCTTCACTACCGCAACGGCTACAGATGAAACGGGAGCAGGATCGGGCTGGTCAAGCGATTGAAGTTGACTGAAAAAACTATAGAAAGCCATTCCGGAGGCAAATCCCCCAGGAGGCCTTAAATATTTTTGTCCTTCCGAGAGAGAGTTGTATGTTTTCCATGCAGCAAAGAATAAGAATGCGCCAATGATGTAATCATCAAACCAACTGATAAAATAGCGGGCGTCTGACAGCTGATGCCACCTTCTGATAGTTTCAAGGAAAGGTGTCAGGATGCCTCCGGCAAACGCAACATACATACTGAGTTTTAGTTTCATTCCTCTTGCCGGATCAAACTGAATTAAAACTATTTAATCATCATCAACGACCCAATGGTTTCTATTCCATCAAACAAATTACCCAGGCGAATATTTTCGTTTTCAGCATGTTGATTATTATCATGATTGGCGATAGGAACTGTGATGGTTTTGGCATTCAGGTGTTTTTCGAATAAAAAAAGAGGAAGACTTCCTCCCAGGGTTGGTTGCAATACAATCTGATCATGGGTTGTAGTCTTAATTGCAGTAATTACTTTCTGCGCGATGGGCAGGTCCATGGATGTACGTTGTGCGTTCATGCCATCTCCGGATGTTACTTTTATAATTTTCGCATATTGATTCCTTTCCTCATCAGTAGGTTCATCATTCGTTATGTGGTAACCTTGTGCTTTTATGTGATCGATTACTTTTTGTTGCTGTCTCTTCCAGTCGTTACCCAATACTAACCTGAGATCAAGAACTGCTGTAGCGTAGGTGGGGATTTGATTGGATGCCATCTTGCCTACATTGCCGCTTTGCAAACCATTAATGTTTAACGAAGGTAAATTGATAGCCTCGTTCAGCGTAACATCCTTCATTTCAGCAATACTTATTCCTAGTTCATTTTTCATTTGTGCATCTGCAGAAGGTACTTCATCCAATGCTTTTCTTTCAGAAGAGGATAGGGGAGTCACATCATCATAAAATCCTTTGATGGTCACTTTTCCATTATCGTCTTTCATCGAGGCTAACAATTTTGCGAGCATCAAGGCTGGGTTCGGAGCCCAGTTTCCGTAATGGCCGCTATGCAGTGGTCGCTTTGAAGCATACACAGTAAGATCCAGGTGTGTATCACCACGAACACCAAAGACAATTTGCTTTTTACCTGATTGATGAACAGGTCCGTCACAAATAATCCACAAGTCAGACTGGAGTAACGACTTGTA
>DASXWI010000260.1:0-4594 GCA_036503755.1 Saprospiraceae bacterium
ATTCTCCGGAGGACTTCAGTAGGAGAATGTGCGCTATCCAATTTCAGGACTTGATTGAGAAACCAGGGTTGATCCTCATATCCCCAAGGTTGTGTTTCATAAATGCTACTCTCTGCGGTCAGGGCTCCAACCTCTTGTCCAATACGTTTTTTGGCCAGGGTGAGTTGATTCACGCGGTCTCCTAGATTGCTTCCAATGATGAGGTAATAGGTATTCTTTTTCATGGAGGTTATTCTGGAAAGGTATGAAGAATTAGAGATAAGCGTAAAGTGAGGTAATGACGGGCTCTACATATTATTTCGATCTTCGGTCGCGCAGACGCCAGTTCATTGGGTAATAGTTTTTCCACCCTTGCTGTGTCCATTTTGCCCAGCCAAGATCAGTGCCTTCATGTCGAATGATATGCCATCCAAGCTGTTTCCCCTGAGGTAGCGTTGAAGTGCTTCGTTCCAGGAAATCTAGTGCTTCTGACAAGCCAACTTCAATCACCCCAGTTTGATTATTGTAAAGTCCAGCCATCGCCATAAAATGCGACGGGATAAAATCTTTTCCTTTTTGCTCCCCGGATTCAGTGATTAATTGTGCATTGGGAAACAAGTTGAGTACTTCTATGGCCTTCTCTTCTGCTTCCCGAGTGATTAGCGAATTTAATGAATCGTTTTTCATGGATCGATAGTGTTCGCTTTCCTTTAGATGAGTTGCCAACCATTCCGGAATGTCTTCAAATAATCTTCGAGGCTTCTTTGATTTATAATACGTTTCATCAACATTTCCATTATTCTTAAGCACCGCCACAAACAGACCTTCACCTTTAACGCGGTGGGGATATAATTGATAACCGATAGCCCCTTTTAAATCCATTTTTTCAATACCCCAATCGTTTGGAAAAGAAATTGAAATGGTTTCCAATGCATATTCATCTATAAAACTTCTGATGTTTTCCAGGTTCTCCTCCATGCTGTAAGAACAAGTGCTGTAGATCAGAATGCCATCCGGTTTCAGAGCTTTGACAGCATGATGCACGATTTGTTGTTGCATCATTGTGCAGGATTGAACAAGAGATGTTGACCATTGCCTAATGGCTTCAGGATCTTTCCTCATCATGCCCTCACCTGCACAGGGAGCGTCAATAAGAATAAGATCTGCAATTGGTTGTCGGAAAGATGCTGCAGGTTCACCGGTAAAAAATGTATTTAGGTAACCACCCTTAATTAGATTTTCACGAAGTATGGTTCGTCTTTGAGAGACAACTTCATTGGCCACTAATACATCATTCGGTCTTAGATGTTTCGCAAGTATGCCGGTCTTTCCACCGGGTGCAGCGCATAGATCAACAAAGACACGTGAATGATCAGGTAATGTTAATTGGCTGAGTATATAATCCATAATCATGGATGATGCTTCCTGCACGTAGTAAGCACCTCCATGCCAGTGAGGATCCATGAAAAATGCTGGACGTTCTGCCAGGTAATGTCCAAGATCGCACCAAAGCACTTTGTCAGTACTTTCAAAAGGAGATTTTCCTTTAAGGTGATTGAGCCGGATACTGGTAGGAGAGGCTGTATCGAGGGCAGCAAAAAAAGCTTCAGCCTCGTCAGCGAGCTGCAACTTCATTCGATCTACAAATCCAGTAGGTAGTGTAACCATTGTTGTGATGGCGAAGGTCGTAAATAGTTACAGACCTTTGATCTTGCCATGCAATGGTCCTCCTTTCGCGAAATATTGATCAACTTTCCTACTCACTTCGGGATCGGATTCGAGAACAGGTGCATGATGTGGCTTGATCCTTGCATCTATGATCAGTGGAGGCTGACAAACCCAGTGCTTATCCACAAAGGAGGAATCAATTCCATATAAATCCTTTGCAGGTTGCGAACGAGTAAATGTCGCCCAGAGAAAATTATTAAGCTCACGACTCATCCATGCACTGTCCTCCGTGAGGACCCATAAAGGCCATGGTTTAAGGTCTTTGCCAGATAATGATTGAATCATTTGATCCAAATCATTTTGGGCAGTTGCATAATCCGTGAAAGGAGTAAAGGTTATAGCTACTACACCTGGCATGATCAGATCAAGTCTTTTGCAAGAAGAGGGTAAAGAAAGATTGTTTGGCAACTGATTACTTAGTTGTCGGATGATCGGCCCCCTGGCAGCAACAATAAGTTTTGAACCAGCATTCCAACCATCGCCACTATAATCTAACGTATCAATTGTAGTTCGCGTCTGAAAATGAAAATCTCTTTTGAAATCAATACGGCTAAGGATATGCTGAAAGAATTGTGGAATATCATGCGTGTCCAACGAAGGATCATCTTCGTGACATCCGATGAATAAATATTTAGCAAGAGATGTCTGTCCTTTACCAAGAAGATGATTAGCGATCGTAAGTAATTCTTCAGGCACCGGTTCGCGGAAAGGCATGTACCGTTCATGACCGATGGCTAATAATAACGGATGTACACCGGCAGCATCAACAGCATGAACTTCTTTTAATCCAGGAAATTCTTTTGGTGCAAGTGGTTCAACCAATTGATGGATGAGCCAACCAAAGTTGCTGTCTTCTTGAGGAGGGCGACCTACAACTGTAAAATGCCAGATTGGATTTTTGCGATGATATACATTCTTAATCTCCAATACAGGAAAATCATGGGCAAGACTGTAATAGCCAAGATGATCGCCAAATGGTCCTTCAGGTTTCATACCACTTTTGCGAACAACACCTGTGATGCAAAAATCAGCATCTGCAGAAAGCACATACCCGTCCTGCCAGAAATACCTGAATCTCCTTCCTGCTAACAAACCTGCAAAAGTGACTTCACTCAAACCTTCCGGCAAGGGCATAATGGCTGCGAAGGAATGTGAGGGAGGACCGCCAACAAAAATGGTGACCTTAAATTCATCCTGCGTTTGATTATACAAAGTATGATGAACCCCAATTCCCCGATGCAATTGATAATGCATGCCTGCTTCGGCATTTGGTACGTAATCATTACCGCTGATTTGTATACGGTACATGCCGATATTGGAATTCATGAGCCGCGTATCACCTGGTGGCAGGCTCATGACTTGTGGCAAGGTGATAAACGCTCCTCCATCTTTAGGCCAACTTACGATTTGTGGTAACTGACCAAGTGAGGTTTTGCCAAAAAGGATAGGCTTGTTCCATGTTGATTTTTTGGGTAGTCCATCTAGCGCTGTAAATGGAGCATTTAAATATTGTCCAGGCTTACGAAAGAATTCGGTAGGATCAGTTTTAAGGCGAATAAGTTTTTGAACATTGTCCAGTTGATTTCTGAAAAGCCATGCTGTTCTTTCTTTGGTGCCATAAAGATTGGACAAGGCTTGAAAGGGACTTCCTTTTACTTTTTCAAACAGTAAGGCAGGGCCACCTGCAGCAAAAACACGTCTGTGTATTTCTCCGATTTCAAGATTGGGATCTATTTCAGTTTGGATACGAAGCAATTGTTCCTCAGGAAGGTCGTCTATTGCTTGTTTTAGAGAATGATAAGCCACTGGCGAGATAAGATGGTAATTGGTAATTGGTAAATGTTAAATGGTTAATGGGTTTAATGGTTAATCGGTTAAATGGTTAATGAGTTAAATGGTTGATGGTAAATGTTTAAAAGCAATAGTTGATAGAGCAAACCTAAGATTTTGCTTTGAAACTATTTTGGGAATGAAGTGGGTCGGTTTTTGCCCAACAACTTTAGAAACTCAGGTTCCTTGAAAAGAACAATGAGATCTGGGTCGTGATGAAAGGTAGTTCCTTTCCCAAACTTTATTCCTTCATCAATGGCCTGGTTTAGATATTTAATGGCACTGGTGGGATCACCCATATTTGCTTTGATACGGCCTTGCAAATAGGGTGTAACCCCCAGGTCATAAGGCGGTTTAAGTTGTTCAAGTTTTGTAACGATTGATTGTGCTTTATCTGTTTTGTTTTGCCTTGCATAAATAACTGCGAGTTCAGCCAGGAGGTTGACATTGTCTGTATCCTTTTTTATTTCCTGCAGGTAAATCTTTTCAGCAGCGTTGTATTGCCCAAGGAGGAAGTGCAGGCGGCCTACTTTCCAGTTTTGTGTTTTACCATATAGGGTTAAAGCTTGGTTGGCATAATACCTCGTTAAATCTGGTTTTCCAAGGAGAAGTCCATATTGAGCTGCATACCGCAAATAGATTTGTTGAATGTCTTCCGCTTTATCTTTTTTGGATGTAGTACGAATGATATCACTGACGGTTGCAGTATCACCGATGGTGAGATAGTAAAGAATGAGTTTGCTGACCTGGGCTCTTCTCTCTGCATATGGTTTTAATTGCTCCGCCAACATCCCAGCATTTTTATAATCGAAAACATCTAAATAAGCTTGCAAGGCCATGTTCACTTTCGTGCGGCAATAAATGCATACAGTGAGGTCAAGGCTCTCAGGATCGATTTGTTTAAACATCTGCAAAGTAATAGCAGGATCATTCAGGTATTCACTGGCAAGGACCATGCCTGTCGTATTGATCATTAGATCCTTCGGGTTTTCATGATACTCTTTTACAAAATATTTAAAGGCATCTTTATTCCTACCCTTTAGATCCTCTTCATAGT
>DASXWI010000261.1:0-3819 GCA_036503755.1 Saprospiraceae bacterium
AATGGTGCCAAAGCACTTGGCCGGGAAAGAGAATTTGGAACAATCGATAATGGAAGGATGGCCAACCTTATTTTACTGGATGCTGATCCAATTGAAGACATGCAAAACATCACGAACATTCATCGTGTCATTAATAAGGGAGTGGTAATTGATCCGGATACACTCATCATTGAATCACCTGAAGCATTGATACAGCGGCAATTGAATGCATACAATTTCAGGAATATTGATGCTTTCCTGGATACGTATGCAGACGATGTAGAGATTTATGAACGTCCGGACAAATTGATAATGAAAGGAAAAGAGGATATGCGAAAGAAATATGGGGCAAGGTTTGCAACAACACCCGAACTCCATTGCGAGATATTAGAAAGAATAGTCAAGGAAAATGTTGTGATCGATGTAGAAAGCGTTCAATATGAACATGGTGGTAAGAAAGTGATTGCCACGGTCACTTATCATATTGCCAACGGGAAAATTCAGAAAGTGTACATTCAGCGTTAGTCTAGACAGGTTATTTTTGCAGCCCATATAACAAACTCCAAAAAGTGAAAATTGGCCTGGTCCGACATTTTAAAGTAAATCATGCGTTTCCCAAAAAATGGTTTCTTTCCAAAGCAGAAATCGAAGCATGGTTTGAAGGCTATGCTTCAGCGGAGGTGATACCTGCAGAGGTCGAACTTGGCGGTGTGGAATGGCAGAAATGCTTCAGCAGTTCCTTATCCCGTTCAATACATACGGCTAATCATTTTTATAAAGGGGATATAATCCAGTTGGATGTTTTGCAGGAATTAAATGCATTGCCTTTGCTAGCCACGAATCTAAGATTGCCTTTTCTCCTATGGGCCATAGTTGTACGGCTGAAATATTCTTCCAATGATCCTGTGACTGTGGCCTTCAGACAGAGTATCATAAAGTTTGTGGATGAACTCCTGCAACAAGAGAAAGATGATGTACTCATTGTCAGTCATGGCTTTGTCATGACATGTATTCAGAATGAATTAACAAGCCGCGGGTTCACCGGTAAGAAATTTGGAGCGCCTGCACATGGCAAAGTCTATGTGTTTGAGAAGTAATCTGTCAGCTATCAGCTCTCAGCTCTCAGCTGTCAGGACGTGGTCAATAGATGTTTGTTTTTTGCTCACGGATTTTAATCTACCATTTGGTATATCAAAATATGAAAATTAAAACTTGTTGAGCATCCATTAATGGATGCTCAACAAGTTTTAATTATTTTTTTAAAAAAACTTGCGAAACCGAATGATTGCGCATATATTTGCAACCGAATCATTGCATATAAATAACCGAATCTATAATGAGAAGAGACGTATTCCAGGCGATTGCCGACCCTACGAGGCGCGCCATTATTGGCCTCATAGCCATTCAAGCGATGACGCCCAATGCCCTGGCCGAATATTTTGATACCAGCCGCCAGGCCGTTTCCAAGCACCTGCAGATCCTCGCAGAATGTGAGTTGGTCAGCCAGGAACAATCAGGCCGTGAGATTTATTATCACTTCAATCCCGATAAAATGAAAGAAGTCGCTGACTTTATCGAACCGTTCCGCAAGATGTGGGAAAGCAGGTTCACCAAACTGGACAAAGTATTGTTAACCATTAAAACGACAAAAAAATGAGTAGTCAAGGAAAGACCCAGGTGAGCAGAAACCTGGAAGAAAAAACGATCCTGGTCGTCAGGACCTTTAACGCTCCAATCGCTTCTGTCTGGCGCGCATATACCGAACGCGAACTCCTCGACCAATGGTGGGGACCCGAACCCTGGAGAGCAGAAACCAAGTACATGAATTTTGCAGAGGGCGGCCACTGGTTGTATGCCATGATTGGGCCAGATGGTACTACACATTGGGCGAGGATGAATTATAAAAAGATTGTTCCTCAACGTCTCATCGAAGGTGAAGATGCATTCTGCGATGAAAACGGAATTATGAATACCACGTTTCCGGTCAACCAATGGATCAATACGTTTAAAGAAAACAGTGGAAGCACAACTGTTGAACACAAACTTATTTTTGAAACACTCGAAGGATTGCAGACAATTGTGGACATGGGCTTTGAAGAAGGTTTCTCTACAGGACTTGACCAACTGGATGCATTATTGGCCAGGCAAACCGCATAAAGAATGGAACATACATTATCGCTTCTTGCGCTCTCGACCGGAATCATCTCATTGTTGTGCCTGGTGAGTTTGCATTTCACCAGTCCTGAGTTTCAGCCTTCCTGGCGGATGATCAGTGAGTATGCATTAGGAAAATTCGATGGACTGATCACTGCATTTTTTCTGTTGTGGGGAGCATGCTCAATATTGCTGGCCATCCTGTTATGGAATGAAATAACAACCGTCTGGGGCACGATAGGCGTTGTGTTGCTCCTGGTCTCTGCCATTGGTCAGATCATGGGAGGATTGTTTGACCTTAAGCACAAACTTCATGGCCTGGCTTTTTTACTTGGTGTGCCCGCATTGCCTATCGCGGCATTGCTGATCAGTTACAATCTGATTCAACTTGACGACTGGAGCCAACACAAGTCCATCATCTTGCTTTCGGCTCATTCTACATGGATCAGCCTTGTCCTGATGGGTGTAGCAATGGGGGTGATGATGTCCGGTTTCAAAAAAGCGGGCTTACCCATGGAGCAAAATGCACCGGTGCCGGATAAGGTGCCTGAGGGAGTCATAGCCTTAGCAGGATATGCGAATAGGTTGCTGGTATTGAGTTATGTGCTGTGGTTGATCGTGGTGGTTTGGGTGAAAGAATAAAATGAAGAATGAAAAATGAAAAATGATTTGGCTAGCGAATAAGGAGTAAAAAAGAAGCCGGACACAATGAAGTGTCCGGCCAATAAAATTATCATTTATCCTTATTTGGATACTACAAATCGTTGGATGAATACTTGTTTATCTGTAGAAGCGTATACATAATAAATTCCATTCACAAAATTATTGCTTGAAATATCAATGCGAAGGTTATTGCGATTTCCTTCCCATTGGGCTTTTGTGATCACCCTACCGAAGTTGTCGGTGATCGTGACGGTAGTAGCTGATCCTGGATTAATCAATTTAATATTGATTTCATCAGCTGCAGGATTCGGATAAATTTCCAAATCTGTTTCGAGCGATTGATCGACATCAGATCCGAAGGTTTCGGTATCACCTGCAAAATTTTCTGAACAAGAAGAACAAGGGCCTAAAAAGTCACCGTGGGCAAGATGCGTAGCTACAGAATTTTCGCTAACGCAAATAGTAATGCCATCATGGCAGATCTTTATTTTCTCATTATTAGTATTATTTGAGCAGAGCCAGCCAGCCGGAAGTATGGAAGGCAGTGAAGTCGCATTACATGGCCCATTATCATTGCCACCAGGACAAACATCACAAGCATCTCCAATCCCATCACAATCGCTGTCAAGTTGATCTGCATTTGCAGCATTATCACAATTGTCATTACAGTCTTCTATACCGTCACCATCTGAATCTCCAACACCACAGCCACATTCACCAGGAGCTAATTTATTTGGATCATTAGGACACAGATCGTTGCAATTTGCAGTACCGTCACCATCTGAATCCGTGTCTGCGTTTCCACAACCACATTGACCTGCGGCTGTTTTATTCGCATCATTCGGACAGCCATCGTTGCAATCTTCTGTACCGTCACCATCTGAATCTGTATCTGCAATACCACAGCCACATAGACCAGCGGCAATTTTATTTGCATCATTCGGACAGCCATCGTTGCAATCTTCTGTACCATCTCCATCTGAATCAGTATCTACAATACCACAGCCACATAGACCAGCGGCA
>DASXWI010000262.1:0-2341 GCA_036503755.1 Saprospiraceae bacterium
TGATGTGCGTTTGAAAGGAGAAACCTTTTTTACGGAACATGAAATCGCCACAGTTGCTGTATTGTGCGATTTGATACTTCCTGCAACTGCTACTGCTGGTTCTGCTGTGGAAGCGGGTGTGCCTGAGTTTATCACCTTTATTGTCAAGGATATCAAGTCACAGCAGATTCCACTGCGTGGAGGTTTGATGTGGCTTGAACATCGTGCATTGTTAAAATTTAATTCAGCGTTTATTGAATGCAATGTTGATCAGCAAAAACAAATACTTGATGAAATAGCATATCCTGATAACGCTACACCGGAAGTAGCGCAAGGAGTGACATTTTTCAATCGAATGCGTAACCTGGTACTTGCTGGATATTATACCACCAGGATGGGCATTGATGATTTAGGTTATCAAGGCAATACACCTAATGTCTGGGATGGAGTACCTGAGGCTGTTTTGGCAAAACATGGTTTGTCCTATGATCCGGCTTGGTTGGCCAAGTGTGTGGATCAGGATAAGCGGGATGTGTTGGCGGAGTGGGATGAGCAAGGGAATTTGATTAGCTGACCCCTTCTCAGTCCTTACTTCATTTCGGCCATTGCCTTCTGCAATTTTGCAGACACATAGGATTGGAATTTCTCAAACTTCTCTGTTCCCATGATGGCCTGTAATTGTTTTTGCCTTGCCTTGACGGAGGATTTTGCGTACTTTTTTCTTTCACTATCTGATCCCCCATAATTGGCAATGACATCAAGGTTGTTGAGAAAACAGGCATTAACGCTTTCAACATCCAGTACCTGATCTTCTGTTAAACCCAGCGTTTCCCGCATATACCTTTGGTTGTCTTCCATAAAGGACTGAAGTTTCATGACTTTCTGTTCATCTGTCAGTTCATCCCAAGATTGTGCTATAAGTGATTGGCTGATGTTGAGTACAAGCAGCATGAGTAGTAATACAAAATGTCGCATATCGAATGATTTAAGGAGTTATTAAATATAATATTATGTTTTGAAATTGGGTTGTATCCAAATATACCCTTTCGTTTGGAAAATTCCAAATATCTTATCTGGATATCACAGATGTAACTTGATATTGAAATTGACGACCAGACATCAGGATAAGCAGGATGTGATGGCGGAATGGGAGATTGAGCCTGTAACAGGAGCGCGATTATAATTGATTCTATACTCCTTGAGCACTCGCCTTCTCCGGGAAATCGAGGAGAGCGTTTTTATTGTTTAATCACATTCCATACTTTAAATGTGTCACCTTCGCCTCACCTCTTTTCAAGACGTGAACAATAAACAGATTGTCATATTCAGTCTCTGCAATATCCGGATAGGTAGAAGTACCTGTTAATGCATTTAGCATTGAAGCGGTAGTATTGGAATGTCCTACCACCAGAATCACTCCATCGGGAAAACTTACCAGTGCATTATCGATAAGTGTATTCGGAGTAAAAGGATCATACGATATGATGCTCAAACCGGATGCTGTGGCTACAGGTTGAGCCGTCTGCATGGTCCTATTGAAATTGGTGGCATAAACTGCATCGAGATCCACTTCACCAAGTATCCTGACCAGTTCGTTTGCACGGGATATTCCTGCAGCACTGAGATTAGGATTGCTTCCAGAACCGGTAGTCTCTGCATGACGCACAAGAATAAAGGTCGTCACTGTATCAGGGAAGTCCTGAAAGTCAATGACAGTCACTGTATCTATGAGTACCAACGTATCCACTAGCACCAACGTATCAATGATCGTCACGTTATTAGTAATAACCTCCGGATCTTTTTCACAAGAAGAAAAACCACACCATATGGAGGATAGCAGGAAAAGGGTAAACACAGGAGTTGTGAGGAAGCGAATATTAAAAAATATTGGAGAGAAGATGGAGTACATGTTTACAGGGTTAATGGGTTTTGATTTCAAGTGCGCTTGCTTGAATATGAAATGGAAGATAAATAAATTGGTGATGAAGGCTGGCACTTCGTTTCGTCTTACTTTTTAGGTTATTTATGGTTTATATGCTCCATACTTCTATTAAGGGTAAGCCTATTCGACAACTATAAGTTGCAGGTTCAGCCATCAAGTTTTAAAAGATTGAAAATCAATTATTTCTGATGAATTTACCATCTTTTTTACCTGAATTGGAAAAACTGCTATATTTGCCGTCCCAAATTGCCTCCTTAGCTCAGTTGGTTAGAGCGCCGGACTGTTAATCCGTAGGTCCCTGGTTCGAGCCCAGGAGGGGGCGCAAGCAAAAAGCAGACTATTTTAGTCTGCTTTTTCTGTTTAAAGTCTACATTTCCTGGAAATCCTTTCCAATATCTTGAAAGAAAATAATCATACAAG
>DASXWI010000263.1:0-1631 GCA_036503755.1 Saprospiraceae bacterium
TAACGATCGTGGGAATACCCTGTTCCAGGGCATCGTGCAGCACGTATTTTAATTTGAAATACTTATTCCCGGATGCCCAGGACTTAATGAGGTCAAGTCTCAATATGGAACAAGCTGGAGAGTGATTACCAAATAGTATAGGTTGAACAGGAGGCTGACTGTATGTTCGCCACTTTCTTTCTACTTCCTCGGAAATGGTTATCATGATGATCGTGTGCTCACGATTGAATCAAAACCACACGCTTCGTCTTGATCGTTCGTCCTCTTGGATCCTGCAGTCTGAATAAATATGTCCCTCTTTGCATATCTCCAAGGTCCAATGCAATGGTTTCGCGACGGTCATCCACTTCAATGATCGTGTCTTTCACAGGAACACCAAGGATGTTGAATAATTTAAGTTGATACTTTCCATCCGGGAGATCAGTCAACTGAAATCGAACGACATCATAACTTGGATTAGGATAAGCGAAAATGTCTGGTTTGGTCGGCTCTTCTGTAAAGACCCGTGTCATCATTGGATGTGTTCTAAACTCAATACTCAAGGGTTCACCTTTGTCATCCAATTCAATTTCAGCTAATGGCATGGCTGTTGTCGCAGAAACATATCTCAGGTAGGATTGTGTTGTAATCAATCTGATGCCAGGTATTAACGTAGTGACATCTCTCCAAAGAAAGCCAGTTCGTGTCTCCACCCTGATCGCTCTTTTTAGTACCACTTTTTGACGATAGACCTGTGATATTTCAGTTGGCAGGTATAAAGATCCTTCTGCATCAACCACAATTTCTTCCGAGATAGTTATGGTTATCCTGCATGAATCTGGAAGATGTGGAGGTGTCCACACGCATGTCATATTCCTCGGCCAGGCAAAAGTTGAAATCATCCTCCCACGGTATGTTTCTGTTTCACCCAATACCCCACTAAAAAAAGGTTTGTAGGTAGGAATGAGATTAAACGTGAGGCGGTTACCCGGGCACACAGGGTTAGCTTCTACGCGTTGAATCACTTCAGAAGTCTTACCAGAAACTACCATGATAGCTTCAGTCTGGTTTCCATTAACCAGGTTGGCATAACTTTTACCATCACGCTCCCCTGACATAATGATTCTACGACTCAGCGCATATGGCGCTTTGACAGAACGGAAATCCCAAATCTGAGCAGGACCAGCAGGAATGCCAAGGCGAGGATCAGGAAGATAATCTTTCCCATAGTACAGCGTGTCCTCTGTTAACCTGGCCCAATTCATTTGCTGCCCAAACCCGCTAAGGATAATAGTGCACCAAAGCAGGAAAAGTATAGTTGACTTTTTCGTTATTGCATCCATTGTAATCCCACAAATTTAGCATACTCACCCTGACGTTGCATCAGCGATGCATGATCTCCGGTTTCCACAATACGACCATCCTGCAAAACAATGATCTGGTCCGCATACTGGATGGTGGATAAACGATGGGCAATCACAATTGACGTACGTCCTTCCATCACCCGGGCCAGTGCTTCCTGAACTTGTCTTTCTGATTTTGAATCGAGCGATGCGGTAGCCTCATCAAGAATAAGAATTGGTGGATTCATCAATAGTGCCCTTGCAAGTGTCATACGCTGACGCTCTCCCCCGCTCAACGTACTTCCCCTA
>DASXWI010000264.1:0-10337 GCA_036503755.1 Saprospiraceae bacterium
GAGCAATCACAAAATGGTTTACAAGTAAAGATGATGATTGCTCAGCGTAGCAAAAGAAAATTTATGAAGCTTTGACCAGTTGAATTTCAGCGGTGATTCTGACTTCATCACTTACGAGGACACCTCCTGCTTCGAGAGCAGCGTTCCAGTTTAAACCGAAATCCAGGCGGTTGATTTTGCCATTGATCGTCATGCCGGCTTTATGGTTTCCCCAAGGATCTTTCATGATGCCACCAAACTCGACACTCAACTTGATTTGTTTTTTGATCCCCTTGATAGTGAGGTCACCCCAGATTTCATAGCTTCCATCATTGTCCACTTTCTCTACGGCAAAATCAGATGTAAAATGGATTTGTTTGAAATTTTCCGCATCAAAGAAGTCAGGACCACTCAGGTGAGCATCACGACTGGCATCCCCTGTGTTTACGGATGCAGGATTCAACCAGAAATCCACTTCTGCTGACATGAAGTCTTCATTGGTGGTGTAGATGCTGGCTTCATATTCCTTGAACGTACCTTTAACATTGGTGATCATCAGGTGTTTTACTTTGAATCCGATCTCACTGTGTGCCGGATCAATGATCCATTTTGTTTTTGTTAATTCAGTTGTTTCGCTCATAGCGGGTTTATTTGTTTAAAAGGTTAAATGGTAAGTTGATTTTGCCGCTGGATGGAGTTTTCTCCGCCAGCATATGTATTGGTTAACTGTTTAATTGGTTAAATGGTTAAATGGTAAGGAGAATTTCAACAACCACAACTCACTGCTCACTTAGGTTTGGTTAACTGTTTAACTGGTTAAATGGTAATTGGTAAACGTTAAATGGTTAATAACCGTAAACTATCCGCATTCCCTTTCCCCTTGATCTTAGCCCCTTGCTCCTTGCTCCTTGCCCCTTGCTCCTTGCTCCTTGCTACATCGTCATTGGTATATCCATCAACAGTATTTCGGCATCTTCGGAATTGGCCAGGATAGATATTTTATCAGTGTCCCATACACCCAGTCCATCACGTTCATGCAGCAGTTGGCCTTCTATGGTGACGTCGCCTTTAAGAATAAATGCATAGACTCCATTTCCGCTGCGTTTGATTTTGTAATCGGAGGTGTGACCTTTATCGAAGCGACCCAGGTGGAACCATGCATCCTGGTGGATCCAAACACCAGCATCATCTTTATGAGGTGAAAGAATTTGCTGCAGTTTGTTCTGCCTGTCTTTCAGATTAAGTGTAATCTGATCGTACCTTGGCGTAACGCCTTTTTTATTTGGAAACAACCAGATCTGAAGAAACTTGACCTGGTGATCGGTGTTTTTATTGTATTCACTGTGTGTGATGCCGGTGCCGGCGCTCATCACCTGGATATCGCCGTTTTTAATCACGGAAACATTGCCCATACTGTCTTTGTGTTCGAGGTCGCCTTCAAGTGGAATAGAAATGATCTCCATATTGTCATGGGGATGGGTGCCGAAGCCCTTGCCGGCAGCCACGATGTCATCATTTAGCACCCGAAGAACACCGAAATGCATCCTTTCCGGGTTGTGATAGTTGGCAAAACTAAAAGTGTGGCGGCTATGGAGCCAGCCGTGATTAGCATCGCCCCTGGTGGCGGCGCGATGGAGTACTGTATTGCTCATGATTTTGGATTCTGTGTTAGGGATATGGTTAAAGCCAAGGGTCTCCAGAGGTTCTAGTTCATCAATATCATTTTTGATGACCTGGCCCATGGCTGCTGAGGTCACCAGCATACCGGTTCCCATCAGGCCTTTGCGGAGAAAATCTTTTCTGTCCATAGCGTTTGGTGTTTTGATTTTAAGGAAATGAAATTTCAGTTCAGGTTGTTTACAAGTTCGTGAAAAAAATTCGTATCCGAATCTTCCTTTTCGCTTTGATGATGTAAAACTACGTATATTTGCTATACAAACGTAAGTACTATACAAAGGTATAGCGCTATACTTTAGTATAGCGAGATGGCTTATAGGCTTATGTAGCTTATAGAGCTTATAGGCTTGTGTTACATTTATCAGAATTTAAACCTTTATAACCTTCATAATCTTTATAAGCCTATAAGCTGCATAACCTTCATAAGCCTATAAGATTCCCTAGTTAATGACGCTTCTAATTGAATTACAAACCATAGACACAGCATGTCAACTACCAAAGCCATCGAACGGGCCAGATCCTGCGCCACAGAATATGTCCTCGCACTCAACGATACCCTCAATGTCATGAGCGGAAAATGGAAGTTACCGATCATCGGATCATTGATGTTTGGAAAAAAGCGTTTTAAAGAGCTGGAAAGGGATATCCCCAGGATCACGCCACGTATGTTGTCCAAAGAATTAAAGGACCTCGAGTTGAATGGTATGGTCAAACGTACGGTTTATGATGCCATACCGGTGATTGTAGAGTACGAACTGACAAAATCAGGTTTTAGCTTGAGTGAAGTTTTAGATAAAATGATGGAGTGGGGTGTCGCACATCGAAAAGAAATCATGAAATAAAGACTGCATATTTTAGTCTTATTTGTACTCAATTCTATCGAAGAATCATTTTTCATTTTATAGATCCACTTAATCTTGTGGCACACTTAAACTCATCGTAACATGAAAAAACCAATTTTACTAATGCTTCTCCTCGGAGGATTGTATTCAAGTACTTTATTTGCACAGGAAGTTCGTGTGCAGGGCAACATGCTTATATTAGGTTACATTGATGATCCCTTTATTGGTGCAGGTGCGGGTATTGAAGCTGGACTTGGTGAGCATTTCTCTTTCAATTTCGATGCCAACTGGGGAACACAGGAAAGAGGGTCAACATGGGAATTCAGACCTGCAGTAAATTATTATTTCGGAAAAGAATTATGTGGACTGTTTGTCGGTGGCAACTTAAAATATATC
This sequence comes from Saprospiraceae bacterium, assembly GCA_036503755.1. Lineage (GTDB taxonomy): Bacteria > Bacteroidota > Bacteroidia > Chitinophagales > Saprospiraceae > Opimibacter. Next base: position 2,895 of record DASXWI010000264.1, read on the forward strand.
AGCCTGAACGAAAGCGATGAAGCCAATGGAAGATGGGATGATAGTCTCTATGCGATTGGATTCAATGTAGGATTCAAAGCCAAAATCTCTGAGAAGATGACCATGACCTTTGTCGCTAGTCCGCATAAAACGGTTGGAGGTGACACAGAAGCGGATGTGGCCGGAATCAGCGCGCAGTTCGCAATAGGATACCGGTTTTAGTTAACTCAAGCTTTTTGTCTTTCCACCAACTAAGATATTCTGTGATCTCGACAGTTTATTTTCAGCACGTCGAAGCGCAGCGAAGATCCCGCCATTTTTAAGAAAAATGCGGTGGGAGGGTTCACGGAGCACACAAAGAGATTATGCTATTGAATTGTCTCAAATACTAATTGCTAACTGCTAGTTGCTAACTTCGCTATGCCCTATGCTCTATGCCCTTGGCTCAACGTGTATGAGCACGTCCGCCACCTCGGGGAGTTCCTCCATCAGTTTTGCTTTCAACGCATGCGCGATATCATGACCATGTGTAACAGTGATACTACCATCCACTTCGATATGCAGATCAATAAAGTATCGCATACCAACTTTACGGACGATACACTTTTCAGTTCCAGAGATGCCCTCTACCTGTAATGCAATCGAACGGATTTGAACGATGATGTCGTCATGTGTGTGTTCATCCATGATTTCACCAAGGGCGGGTCGGAAAATACGGTAACAGTTGTACAGTATAAATCCGGAAGCAGCCAAAGCAGCCCAGTCATCTGCTGATTCATATCCTTTTCCCATGATCAGGGCTATAGAAATACCAATAAAGGCGGTGATGGAGGTAATCGCATCACTACGATGATGCCAGGCATCGGCTTTCAGTAAGGTGCTTTTCGTTTCCCTGCTTTTACGGATGACCATCTGGTACGAAATTTCTTTCCAGAGAATGATGGCACCAAGTACAATCAAGGTAAATGATTTCGGACCTTCATGAGGAGTCTTAATATTTTGAATACTCTCATGTGCGATCAGCAATGCGGATGTGATCAGGATACCCACCACTATGAAGGTGATTAGTGGTTCGGCTTTACCATGTCCATAGGGATGATTTTTATCTGCAGGCCTGTTCGCATACTTAATGCCAAGTAAAACCAGGAAAGATGCAAAGAAGTCTGTTGTGGATTCTATTGCATCTGCAATCAGGGCGTAAGAGTTCCCGAAATATCCTGCCACCCATTTGATGAGTGCCAACAAGGCATTGCTGCCCATGCTGTACCAGGTCGTGCGAATGGCTTTTTGTTCATTGGTCATGCAGGCGTCAAATCTAAGTAAAGAGTGGCATAACTATTACTCCTCAGCAAACAACCACTTTAGATTCAAATACAACACACCCCCGGCCCCTCTCTTAAAAATGTTTTTATGTACGAATATGTTTTGAAGAGGAAGAGAGGGGAGTTGTAATCATTCACTCCCCTCTCTTTCTATCAAAATCTGTTTCCAGTATTTATTGCTACAATAAGAGAGGGGTCGGGGGTGAGTTATAGTACATGCAAATAAAGAAGCCAGATCTGAGTTCATGCATGTACACCGTGATTGAAAACTGGCAACATCCTCTCCTTTGCATTTATTATTTTTATTGTAACGAATCGTTGATTTAACAACAGATACGAATAAATAAAATCTGTCCGCCTCGGCAGCGTTTTGAATACTTTCCTGCTCTTACGCTTCAAACAAGAGAAATTATATGAAAGCAAAGATTTTATTATTTATGATGATGGCCCTCGCATTGGTGAGGTGCAAGGATTCAGAATCCTTTACCCCTGAACCGGATCCTGTCGTATTTGACGCCTCCGCCTTTGTAGCCGTCGAAGATCTTTCTGGTAACCCCATCCAGGGTGTAAAAATCACAGTAGGTGACATCGAAGGACTTACAGATGATGATGGATTGTTATTTCTGAACAAAGTAGAAATGAATCCATCCACATACCTTGTCGCTGAAAGAGCAGGGTATTTTCACGGATCGAGAAGGTTTTATCCATCTGAAGGTAAAACCAGTTTTATCAAGCTCGTACTATTGCCGGAGCAACTTGCCGGAACGATGTCTGCCACAGCAGGAGGTACTATTGGTGTCAGTGGAGGCATACAACTTGACTTTCCTGCGAATGCAGTTGTAGATGAAAATGGAAATGCGTATACGGGCACTGTCTCGGTCTACGCACAACCTATTGCAGCTGATGATCCTGATCTGTCCAACAAAATGCCTGGTGACCTGGTAGGTATTAATGAAGCAGGGGAACAAGGAAAAATGGCCAGCTTTGGTATGGTCGTTGCCGAACTCAGATCAGCAAGTGGTGATTTGTTACAAGTGAAAGCGGGTTCTTCTGTTGAGATGACTATGGATGTGCCTGCATCCATGTTGGACAAAGCACCTGCCACAATACCGATGTGGTATTTTGATGAAACACTTGGACTATGGAAAGAAGAAGGTGAAGCGACATTGCAGGGAGATAAGTATGTTGCCCAACTTGGACATTTTAGTTATTGGAACTGTGATGCTTGGTTTGAAATCGTAAAATGGGGAGCCACCTTTGTGTATGAGAATGGTTCAACAGCTAGCCAGGTTTTGGTGTGTCTTACGATTTTGGATCTTGATGCCACGAGTTGTTCGTATACCAATGAGGATGGTTTTGTTTGCGGAATGGTTGCGTCGGATGAATTGATGTTGATGGAAGTAAAATCACCTTGTGGTGATGTTATTTATTCACAGCAGATCGGTCCGTATTCGGATACCACGATGATTGGCCCGATCACGATTCCTGCAAGCAGTGTTTCATTTACTGAGGTTTCTGGTTTTGCAGTTAATTGCGATGGTAACCCTGTGACCAATGGGTATGCCAAAATTACAGTAGGTGAGCAGCACTATTATGAAGTACTTGATGAAGTTACAGGTGAATTCTCTATTTCGGTGATGAATTGTGATGAGTCGGATATTACCATTAAAATAGTAGATGAGACTGCTTTCAAGCAAAGCCTGACATACTCCTATACATATGCCCCGGTGATTGACGCAGGGACGATTAGTGTATGTGAAACGGTTACTGAGTTTATTGATTTGGAAGTGGTAGGATTGCCCGAACATTATATTTTCTTCTTTCCAACTTCCTACATACAACAAGGGAATACAGTATTGATCGGCCAGGATAGCTCGACATCATTCCAGTTTTTCTATGTCAATGTTCCAGGTACTTCTGCAGGTACATTTGCTGTGAATGGAGCTGAGGTGGGTGTTGAATTACCAAATGGAGACAGGGCATTTGCCAATGGAACCAATATGAATGTGACCATTACGTATTATGGACCTGTAGGTGATTATATCATAGGTACTGTCACAGGTACATGGCATACGGGCCCGAATGGACAAGGTGGTCCGGATTATCCGTTAGCTGGAACTTTTTCAATATTGAGAGAATAGTGGAGTTATAACAACCCCTTATAAACTAAGGCGGCCAGGACAGTCTACACCAATGGTGTGAGCATTTACTGATCCTGGCCGCTTTTTTTATGTTCTTTTTTGCCGGAAAAAAGAACCATGGTTCGACTTGCTAAACACATGCATTGGCTACAGCTCACCAACCAAACCTCTTGACCGAACTGTTTTTGGTCACATGATTTCTAGAATTTCGAAATGATTTTTTATTAAGAAGTGCAGAAGTGATTACAAATAACGTATTGTATCATTAATTAAGTATTTCAAAAAAAATTTAAGAATTATTCTTCGATGAGTTGCATAATTCATTCGACGGTTGTCCGTTAAGGGGTAAGTAAGTATCTTCAAAACCTCAATCCCTTTGATATGAAGTCATTACTTTGTTTACTCACCTTAGTCATTTTTCTTGCCGGTTGCACAAAGGACATAGACATACTTCATCCTGATCCTTTTTTTCCAAACCAGGAAACCTTTGTATCTCCTTTATTTATTGAAGTGTTTAATGTAGACGGAACTCCACTTCCGAACTCAAGGATTCTCCTTGGAGGAAGAGAAGCGTTTACAGATGCAAATGGTTTAGTGTATTTAAACGATGCTATTGTAGGAGAATCGGCCTACCTGACGGTTGAAAAGGATGGATTCTTCCCTGCCTCAAGGCGATTCTATCCTGCGAAGGGGAAGGCCCATTATGTCAAGATCATTATGTTATCTAATGCACGGATTGCTTTTTTCAATGCAAAGGATGGCGCCATTCTGCCGGTAGAAGATCATGCTACCATTAAATTTCCTCAAGGAGGATATGTTCTGGGCAATGGAGATTCATATGACGGGATCGTGTTGATTTCCGCAAAGTCAATTTCAGCCGACGATCCTGATTTATCTTCAAAGATGCCTGGTGATCTTGTAGGCATAAACAATACAGGCCAATTCGGGGCACTTGGAAGTTTAGGTATGCTTGCAGTGGAAATGAAAACTCCAGAAGGGGAAGAGGTCAAATTTGACAAAGGAGTCGAAGCGATAATAGAAATGATCATTCCATCAACATTAGCAGATAAAGTTCCAGCTACTATTCCATTATGGTACTTCGACATACATGATGGAATTTGGAAACAGGAAGGCATGGCGGAAAGAGTGGGGGATCGTTATAAAGGATCTGTGAGCCATTTTAGTTTTTGGAATTGTGATGTTTTTTACGAAAGCATTTTCTGGAGATCAACCTATGTGTTTGAAGATGGCTCTCCGGTTGCTCAAGCTTATGTTTGCATTACGATTGAAAATCTTGGGTTATCCAGGTGTGCCTATACCGATCTACAGGGGAGTATAGGAGGATATGTTGCAGCAAATGAAATTTTAAGGATAAAAGTTCTGGGAAGATGTGGACAGGAAATTTATAATGTAGAATCAGGACCATTTTCGACAGAGACTTCTCTCGGGCCTGTTACCCTCAGTGATCCAAATCAGTTTAGCCAAGTATCTGGCTATGCGGTCGATTGCGATTTGAAGCCATTGGTGAATGGCTATGTCAAGATTTCAACCGGAAAAGCCACTTATTTTCTCGTTCCGGATATCACAAACGGGTATTTCGAAGGTATTGTCAGTAGTTGTACTACAGGAAGTATTGGGTTGTTATCCTATAATCCGGAGGAAGAGACTTTTTCCAAACCCCTTTTTAAACCGTTTGCTCCTGAGGTCTATGCAGATACTCTTTTTACTTGTGATTTGCTGGATGAGTATGCGGTTATCGAAATTGAAGGATTTCCAATCCCTCTCTTTTATGATTCATTGAGCATGGGATATGATAAAAATACATTCATAAGGGCAACAGTAGATGGTGAAGTGAAGTTTGGACTATCCTTCAGAGGCAATACAGTTGGACAGTATTACAGCGCAGACGAATCAACTTTCCGCGGATACATAGATTTAATCCAGATCAGGAATGCAGGCCCATTATCCATTACTGTTGAAAAATATGGAAAGGTGGGAGAGTATATCAAAGGTACCTTCCAAGGGAAAGTGACCACCTCTGAATTAAATTTTATTCCAGAATACGAAATGAAAGGTTCCTTTTCAGTACTAAGAGAAAAGTAATTTCGCTAATTGTGTATTGGCATTTTTTCCAGTAAAAAAGAACAAAAAAGGGAGCCCTAAGCTCCCTTTTTCCTAAACATCTACTCTAGCGTGCCTTAACTCTCTCATGACGGCGTCCACATCCTCATCTAATGCCTTAGCAATAGCTGTGCCGAGTTTGTGGTCTGCCCTGAAAAAGTGAGTTGTTCTGTGAGCCTAGGAGCTTAGAAGCTTAGGAGGTTATGGGTTTTAGATTGATAATGTCTCCTGCTGCTATATATTTTACGAGCCATACAATTTGTATCTTCGGCGCTTTCAAAAAACCAACTGAAATGAAATCAATCTTTACGTTTTGGGCGCTCCTCGCCCCGGTGTGGCTCTCCGCTCAGAGCCAGGTGTGGCAGGTGCCGGTCGTCCATCAAGATTTACAACTCGAATTACCTGATGCCACTGTTTTGGATTCAATTGTAATCGATGTTCCCCACGATGGACATGTTTTCCTTCGTTTTGCTGGAAATTGCACAGCAACTCTTGGTGACCGCATTATCATGGCAGCCAGCAACAATAATGATTGGGAAACCAACGATGGCAATACAGATATTGAGCCAAAGGACAGTTTTCACCTGACACAATGCTTCAATCATACAAGGGTGTATCCTGTCACTGCCGGCCAACATACGATGTATGCAGTAGCGCATAACTGGGCCGGTAATAATGGTACCGGGATTGCCTCTTTCGATGGGCAATTTACTGTGATGTATATACCTGAGGAGGAAGATGTATTGAGATTAAATGGTAAAGGAGTTTTCAGAAACGCCTTCATATTCCCGGAAGGGGTACAGCTATTGGACAGTGTCACAATAGAAGTTCCTGAGGCAGGAGAACTCCTGGTCAGCTTAGACGCCTATCTCGATATGGAAAATAGTGATACCGCCTGGCTAACCCTCTCCCTGGATCCTGCGTGGCCAGCCCAGGCAGAAATCATTGAAGCAAATATGAGTGATGATCATTATGATATGAATCTTATCCATCGACAACTTTTTTCGGTAGGGCAGGGAACACATACCATCCATATCCTGGGAAGGAAAGTAATTGGTGACTATGAAACAAACAACAATTTTCTGTACGGCACTTTAGCCCTGCAGTTTTTACCAGCGGAACAGATAGGTACATTGTTCAGAAATGAGGTCGTAGCTGATCAGGAAATATTTTCTGATGCTACTCAATTGATTGGTGAAGTGGAGGTCAATGTGCCTGAGGATGGAACACTTTTGGTCCAATACACTGGATTAATACAATCAGCACCTGAAGAAATCATAACAGTTAGCTTGGTACAGGAAGCTCCCATTGATTCCACGTTCTCTGAAAGAATAGTACAATCTGAAGTCTTCTCAGATCCTTTTAAGAACTTCGCACAAGGGGCGTATCTAAAAGTTCAGCCAGGTGTTCATCGGTTTGCGGTGTATGCGGATTATGATGATAATGGATCAGGAGCCGAAGTGAAACTTGTAAAAGGGATGCTGACTGCGCAGTTTTTTAAAGAGCCGGTTGTCTCTGCAGTGGATCATACCTTGTCCATTGGAAATGAGATATCATGGTATCCTAATCCGACGACAGGTTTGATCTATGCGAAAACTCCTCAGACTCCTAGTAATAATCCATACTTACTTTCTGTCTATAATGCTGCTGGGCAATTAGTGCATTCTGCAAATTTGTCTTCATCAAACTTAAAAGCTGACTTGAGTAAGTTACCAGAAGGGATTTACCAGGTTTCGCTAAGGCAGGGAGATAAGTTAGAGACGCAGGGTGTGGTGAAGACGCCTGGGAATTAAGAAATCTTCTTCAATTGAAAGGAAAGAGAATTTAGTACAGGCAGGACGCGTCCTGCCTGTACTAAATTCTCTTTCCTTTCAATTGAA
>DASXWI010000265.1:0-6116 GCA_036503755.1 Saprospiraceae bacterium
AAGCTACTTGCCTTTATTGGATATTCAATTTTCTTTATCAGAACTTATCGGGGAATTGTTTAGCTATGCCTTCAGAAAGTATATCTGCTAACGTCATCATGTGCGCCAATGCATGATCATATGCGACATTGGCTGCGGCATGATTATTTTCCAGAATTTTTACTGAATAATCAATGGTTTGATCGATATGCTCTTCCATGGTAGGTTCAGTTACGCTGGCTGGCCAGTGGTTCGGATTGGCCGCTGTCAGAAATTCTGCGATGTCCTGGGCGTTATTTTTCCAATTGGTCACAGCTATGCCTAGCGCTGTCTCGTCCCCATTCTGAGCAGCCGTCAAGACTGGCACCGCCAGATTGATGTGTTCAGTCAAAAGTTCGGTTAACTGATCTCCCGCTACTTGTCCATAATAAGGCACAATGGCAGCTCCTATATCTTCCTGGTTTTGAAGAAGGCGATTAAGATTATCAGTCAGTGCATTATTGTGGTGGAAAAATGCTTCTACGGTAGCCAATGTCCAGGCCATATGTTCCGACCAAAGATTACGCATGTCCTGGTTAAGTCCGATATACGCATCACTATTTAGAGGATCTATATCATCATCGTCATCACAACCTTGACCTGTCAATCCAATGAGGAGTAGTGCCAACATAAACATCCTCAACCTGGTCCAAAATTTTTCCTTTGTTCCAGGTATTGAATTTTCGCTTATTGGAAGCGTATGTGCTGCTGAGAGGCTCTGCTGATTTTTAATTTCCATTTTCATGATAAAGTAATTTATAATGTGAATACTGTATTAGAGTACTGCAGAGGTGAAAAGGTTACAATAGTATTTTGCGAAGGGAAAAGCCAGATTAAGTTGTGCCAATTGAGATCATTAGATTGGCAATGCTTGAATGAAAACAGCACACGGAAATTTCCGTCTTTCCGATGCACGAAAATTCCAGGTGGATCTGCGGCCAGGCCTAAGTGCCTCCTTGCAGAACAGAATTATAAACGGTAATTCGTCCTATTTTGTTTTGCTCGCTCGCCTTCGAAAAGAAAGAAATAAGCACTGTTAAGCTTAGGTTGTACCTAAGCTTGTGTGTCGCCAAATTTCTGATTTGCTTAAATCGATGTCCTCATCGCCGCAATCACTTCTCTCCGTTTACTCCTGGAAATTTCAGCGGTAGACGTATCAGCCATCGTGATAGTACCACAAGGATCTATGTGCGTGATATAACGCGTATTGACCAGGTGGCTGCGATGTGTGCGGAGGAAGCCCATGGGCTCGAGCTTTTGAGCGAATTCCTTGAGTACTTTTGAAGCAAGGATCTTTTTTTGATTAGCGAGGAATACCCTGGTGTAATTGTCGCACGCTTCGAGTCTGACGATGTCCTCTGGTCTGAAAAAGAAATGGCCTTCTATGGTAGATATGGTGATCATAGTTTGTTTGTTTTATTTGTGAACACATGAGGGGCGTGCGTGGTGAAGAAAAGAATTTTAGATATCAATCTTCAAACACCAGGTGACCATTGAAATAGGAATGGTGACCACTATTTGATCCAAAAATAAGACCTTCCTCTTCATCCGTATTGTGTTGAACGATTTCAACCCAGACAACATCCCCTACCAAAAGCTTAACATCCCTTGATATAGAGGGATTAAGATCAACCCATGAAGACCAATATTCACTTGGCGCTGCCAAGTCAGCTGCGATGGTGCTTTCTACTCCATTTCGCTTTAACTTAAGTGCGATTTTACACTCTGAATCACTGGATGAAAATATGGCTACATTGCACCCTGCATCGAAATGATACAATCCGTTTTTTGGAGCGGTAAATTTACATGAGCCAGACCATGGAGCACCGGAAGTCTCAACAAAACTATTTGTGTAATCATATTCTTCAGTACCAAATTCAACCTTGAGCCAATAGCCATCAGCTAAATTGGAAATTTCAGGAGAAATTGCTCTTGCGGAGAAAGCTACTTTGTTATTTTTCCAAACTGCATTCCCACTTGCATCACTGGTGAGCACAGCACCATTCGTTGGATTTGTATTTCCACCACTGATCTTTACTTTCCCTAAAACTTCGAGCGCCAGGCCTGTTCCGCTACTTGCCCGCATACCTGTCCCTGTTGTTGCAAATCCATACACCCCTATTCCGGATGTAACATTGCCATAAACACCTATTCCAGTAGCCTGGCTTGCCGTTCCAAAAACACCAGCTCCACTGGCACCTGTAGCTTCACCACGTACACCCGATTTGGCTAAACCACCACTTACCCCCAGGACAGCATGATGTAGACCCGATGATCCTTTAATGGCCACCCCTGCTCCATTTGAATTCGTAGCAGAAATAGTGGGTAAATCATTATTCGTAAAAGCAAAAACCGCCGAATTGGTCGTACTGCTTGCCATGACTCCATGGCCACTGTAGGACAGTGCATTTAAACCATGGCCTGTTGTACTCCTGGCATCTACACCAAATGATGAAGTACTATTTCCTTCAATGGCAACACCTCCATTATTATTAACCCGGAAAGCTGCACCAGCCACGTTCACAGTTCCTTCGTATGGCAGCGTAAATCCACCATTCCCTGCGACCGCATTCCAACTTGAGCCATTATAGAAGTATAACTTACTGAGATCTGTATCATACACCATTAAACCAGTTGCAGGTGTTGGAATTGTCGTCCGTTGTGCTGAAGTCATTCTTGGCAACAATGCACCTTTCGTTGTGCTACTGATGTCAAGCAAGGCACTCGCATGAGGAGCTAGTGTTCCCAGCCCGATACTTTGATTAAAACCTGTTTGCAAGGCAACGAACAGAATGAAGATGAAAAGAAGTTGTGATTTCATGACAGATAGTATTTTAAAAATGAAATGATGATCAATTGCGAAGGCAAAAATGAATTCATCACTACTCCATTAGCAAACTTATGAGGGCAACACGTAGCCTTTAGCACGCCAACCGTAGGATTAAGGCTATGAAGCGTAAAATTGAATTTGGCTACGCTTCACAGGCTTTTTTATACCCTTCATGCTGAAAAAAGAAAAGAATTAGAAGGGGCACACCATATTTGTTGCACATTAAAATCAGTCCATGATGACTTCAGATCAAATACTACTTATCAAGAAATCCTGGAAGGTATTCCGGAGCATTGACCCGTTGGTGATCGGTGATGTTTTTTATGGCAAGCTATTCCATGATCACCCTGATCTGCGCCGTATGTTTCCAAAAGACATGAATGATCTCTACCGAAAGTTTATGGATATGATGAGTTCGCTTATCGGTCGTCTCGATCATCTTCAGGAAAAGTATGAGGATATCAAAGCTATGGGTAACCGACATGCTCACTACGGAGTACGAAAAGAGCATTATGAAGCCGTAGGTGTGGCCTTGTTGTGGACATTGGAACGTGGCCTAGGGCATGACTGGACTGATGAGGTACTCCATGCATGGCAAGCGTTGTATGTAGAAATATCAACCATGATGATAGAGGCTTCTACCAGCCTTCCTTCAAACTGATTTTTTTAAATTAGAAGCAGATTCAAACCTATTGAAGCTACTGGTACTCATATTCCTTCAGATCGTCACGCTTGTAATTGGGCTTCTTCCTGGATTACAGGCGCAGGACGCCTCCTACAATTTTAAACATATCACTCCGAAGGATGGTCTCAGTAACAATACCGTAATGGGGATTACTGAAGACAAGAAAGGTTTTATCTGGGTCGGCACCAGTTACGGTCTCAACCGGCTTGATGGGCATAAAGTGAAAACGTACTTGCACAAACCAGGGGATTCAACTTCATTAGCCAGCAATTTTGTTCGTAGTCTTTATGGCGATTCAAAAGGACGTATTTGGGTTGGAAGTGATCCGGGGTTTTGTCATTTCGATTATGGACGTGCTGCATTTGTCCGGTATTCAGGAGCGGAAATTAATATCCTGGACATCGTTGAAGATCTTGAAGGCAATATCTGGGTTGGTACAAGCAGTGGCCTAAAAATAGTCGACACCCTTCACCATCGTTTAGTGGACTGGAAGATAAAAGATCAGGAGCTCGATGAATTCATCCATACGCCAATCAGGGATCTTCATTATGGTCATGATGACCGTTTTTATATGGCAACGGCCAAAGGTATTATCATCATTGACAGGTTAACACAAGCATATGAAATAATCAAGTACGATGAACGTAAACCCTCCCTCATAGGATCCAATGATGCATGGGCAGTTTTACTTGATAGACAAAACAGGATTTGGGTGTCTACGCAATCAAGTCATGCAACCTTGTATTGTATTCAACGTGATAAAAAATCCGCTGAGACTTATACTTATTTCCATAGCCAGGAAGGTGCTTTTTTACCGAACACCATTCATGCGTTGACAGAAGATGATCATGGACGCATCTGGATCGGGTCTCTCTACCTGGGACTCAGCCTTTTCCATGAAGCTAATAAATCGTTTACTAGTTATTTTTATGATCCTGTTGTACCGAATAGTTTTTCAAGCAATCACTGTACACGTATCTTTCAGGATTCACAGGGAATCATCTGGTTAAGTGCGGAAAGTGCCAACCTGAGTTATTTCCATCCGGACCAGGTTATGTTCCATTCCGTAAAAAGAAATAAGTACAAGGAACTCACCTTGCCTGATAATTTTGGGCGAGCAGCAACAGAAGATCTTGATGGAAACTATTGGTTAGGTACCAGTAAAGGAATTGCCATACTCAATCCACAGTTGGACGTTATTCGCACGATCACTAATGCTGATTTTAACCATCCTAAACTACATAGTGAATCGATAAGATCTCTTTTAACTGCAGTGGATGGCAGCATCTGGATCGGCACGTCAAAAGGGGTGAATCGTTATTTTCCGGAAACGGGGAAAATGCTGTATTATGATACATCCCATCACCTTCCGCTTGGTTTTACCCCCATGATTAAACAACTTCGGGATGGACAGATTCTCATTGGAAATCAATTTGGACTCTTTGCGTTTTTACCTGCCCAAAATATTTTCTATAGTTATGCTGATCATCCTGTATTAGGTCAGCATCTGTCAGGGATGAAAACACTCATGGAAGATCAGCACGGAAACTGGTGGATTGCAACATTTAACAGGGGCCTTATTCATTATGACCCACACCATGAAAGGATCATTACTATCCTGCATGCCGATTCCACCAAAGCACTAAGCAACGAATTTGTACAATCTGTCTGTGAAGATCATCAAGGCATGATCTGGATCGGCACAAGAGATCAACTTACACGCTATAATCCAAAAACGAAACAATCTCTTTTCTATGGCCAGGAACAAGGACTTCAGAATCCGTGGATATGCGGAATACAGGAAGATACATTAGGTCGACTTTGGATCGGAACGGCCAACGGACTTTATGTCCTGGATAGTACTCGCCAACGTTTCCAGGTATTTAATGAAGAAGATGGTTTGTTAAGCAATCAGTTTAATGAACAGGATGTTACTCAAAGCAAAGAAGGTGTTTTTATTTACCCTACGTTTCAGGGATTTGTTTTTTTCCGTCCTGAAAAATTCCACTGGCAATACCCTCAACCACCTGTTTATCTAACTGATTTCAGTGTGCTGAATACAACAAAATTATTACCGGGAAGCCTGGAAGAAACAAACGAAATCACTCTTCGTCCTTCGGAAAATTTCTTTACGATTGAAATGACAGGCTTGCATTACCTCAATCCGGAAAGGTGCGTGTACGCTTATTTGCTGGAAGGCTTTGATAAGGAATGGCAATACACCACTGATAACAACGTCAATTACACAAATGTACCTGGAGGCCAATATACATTCAGATATAAAGTCAGTGTTGATCCCGGCCAATGGGATGTTCAAGAAAAAGCATTGGCCATCGATATCAAAACTGTGTTTTATAAAACCAAGTGGTTTCAAGCTCTAGTCTTACTATTTATTTTGGGCAGTCTGTCCTTGTTTTATCGCTATAGGATGAACCATTCCAGAAGATTGATGCTTTTGCAATCCAGGACGCAAGCACTGGAAAAAGAAAAAGCCATGGTGATGTATGAAAACCTCAAGGAACATCTAAACCCACATTTCCTCTTCAACTCACTCTCATCACTCAGCAGTCTTATCCGTATAGA
>DASXWI010000266.1:0-1750 GCA_036503755.1 Saprospiraceae bacterium
CTCATATTGACCAGGATAAATTTCCAGCCCAAGCCCTTGCTGCTGAATTGTACATTGATAGTGGCGTGCGATCCATGGAAAGAGGTGTAGTCTCTGCTGGACGAAATCCGAAAACCGGAAAAAACTATTACCCTAAACTTGAACTTGTCCGGCTGACAATTCCCCGAAGGGTTTATACTCAGGCACATATGGATGTCATTGCGGAATCAATCGGGCATGTGTATAGCCGCCGTGAAAAAATCAAGGGGCTGAAGATGGTATATGAGCCAAAATACCTTCGGTTTTTCCAGGCGAGATTCGAGAAACTCTAAAAACGAGAGAAAGTTAGAGGCGGGAGAGGCATGGGTGGGTGCGAGGATTAGGATTAAGGTTGTAGTTTTGCCCTATGACAAAGTCGCATTTACTTTTCATGGTGGCCCTTTTACTTCTATACGTAGGGATTAATTCCTGTGGTAGTAGTGAGTCAAAGCCACTCAACCCAAACGGGGATAGTGAGCTCGCCCTCCTGATGCGAGACATGCATGAAAATGGAATGGTCGTGAAGCAACAGCTCCTTGCTGGTCAAAACCCAGACCTTTCCATTGATTGCGAGAAACTCTTTACCGCCAAGCCCACAGAACCAGATAAAGTGGCTGACCCACGTTATGCCGGCTATGCCAAGGCATACGAAAGTGCCGTAAAGTCTTTCAGACAAGAATACAATTCAGATCGTGTGGGAACGTATCATACCATGGTTGATGCGTGCATGAATTGCCATAAGGAAGTTTGCCCTGGCCCGATGGTAAAGATCAAACGAATGTATCTCTCAGAAGAAGAAATGGCTTCTCTCGAAGAAAACCAGGAATAGCATAAGGGTGTCTGAGTCTGGGCTGACCCAATCCACCCATATGCTTATTGCGCTGTCTTACGAGCCCCGGCTTAAAATTTCACCAGGCGAGCAACAAATTCCTGTTGGGCATCATTCATGCTCCTGAGTGTGTACACACCAGCAGGTAACATTTTAACTTCAATTTGATTGGATGGATTGACTTCTTGGTGAAGCACTTCAACACCTTGAGCATCAAACATGGATATGCGTAAAGGCTCAGTTGAGCTAATTTGGAAATAATCGTAACAAGGATTTGGATAAACATCCAATGTGCCGGCAATCGGTTGGTCTAGAATACCAGTTGATCCACCTTCTGAAAGTTTAACCAGCCAGATATCCTGATCACCAAAACTCTCCGTGACATCAAAATCATTGGATTGTGTATTCGCCAGGAAATAAAGGCTACCATCATCGGACAATGAAAGACTATGAGGAAAATCCCAGCTTGTTCCACCGTAGTATTTATCCCAAAGATGTCCACCGTCTTTAGTGAATCCGGATACAATCACGTCAGAGAGTCCTTTGATCTCAGGATTTTGATCATCAAAAATATTTCTCGCTGTAAATAGATTGTTCTCATCATCAGCTTGCACCAGGTAATACACCTCATCCATTACAATTTTCTTCTGAAGGTTGAGGTCATCGTCAATCCTGTATAGTGTAGAGAGTAACTTTGTACCGGATGCATTGATATCATTTATTTGAATGGTCATGTCGTCCTCACCCATCCGCACAAAACCCATTGTACTGACTACCGCTTTTACTGTTTGCAAGTTGACATGTTTAAGCAAGTTGCCTTCCTGATCAAACTTGAAAATTTCGGACCATGCATCAACAAATGCATCGGCACAATCCGTGCAAAACTGAAAGTCCCATCGTTCG
>DASXWI010000267.1:0-5454 GCA_036503755.1 Saprospiraceae bacterium
GCCGCTATACCCCCGAGAATCGCTGTATGTTTTATTCCCGCACGATATAGCAGATAACTGATCATCGAAGAAGTAGTCGTCTTTCCATGTGTACCTGCAACTGCAATCGTATCAATTCCTTCCGTTATAGATTCAAGCGCATCAGATCTCTTGATCAGTGGAACATTGAACCTGACGAAATGCGCTTTCAATCTGCTATCTGCCGGAATAGCTGGAGTATAAATCACCAGATCCGGGTGTCCATCGATTTCTTCAGGATCATCATCAAAATCAATCATGGCTCCTTCCTCAATCAATGCATCTGTAATGGCTGAGGCTTGCCGATCATATCCGCTTACACGAATTCCCCACAACATGCAACATCTCGCCAAAGCGCTCATGCCGATTCCACCTATCCCAAGGAAGTAGATGTGTTCATATTGTTTTAAACCGGTCATCATCCTTTTCTTGTTTTAACAACATTTAAAATGACGTCCGCTACTTCCTCCGCCGCTTGTGGCCTTCCAAGTTTAAGAATGGCCGTTTCCAGCTGTCTTAGCTCATCAGGATGATCAAGCAATCTGAGCGCTTCCGGAAATGCTTTTTTCGGAGCATCTATATCGGGCACGAGGATCGCTGCACCCAGCTTCACTAATGACATCGCATTGTGTGTCTGGTGATCTTCTGCAACATATGGAGAGGGTACGAGGACACTTGCTTTGCCAATTAAGCAAAGCTCACTGATCGTCATAGCTCCTGCTCTTGCGATCACTACATCTGCAAGCGCATAAGCCATGTCCATCCGGTCAATATAAACCGAAGGGCATACCCCTTTTAATTTAGCCACAGGTGTTTCAAGGTACTGTGTGGCGTAAAGCTTCCCAATCTGCCAAAGAACTTGTATATCATTTCGATCTTTTACCAGATCGTACGATTGTCGTATTGTCTCATTGATTGTACGTGCACCCAAACTTCCTCCTACCGCAAGAATTGTTTTCTTTGAAGCATCAAGTCCGAAAACGTTTGAAGCCTCTTCTTTAGAAAATTTATTTCCAAGCTGACTTCGCATCGGGTTACCGGTGAAAACAATTTTATCAGCAGGAAAAAACTTTTCCATTCCGGGATAAGCCACACAAATCTTTCTCGCCTTCTTCGCCAACAACTTGTTGGTTATACCTGGATAACTATTCTGCTCCTGTAACACTGCCGGAATCCCCATCTGGGAAGCTACCTGGACCAATGGCCCTGATGCATAGCCCCCAACTCCTACCACAGCGTCTGGTTTAAATGACTTTACAATCGAACGGCAACGCATCATACTATGAGTCACTTTCACCGGGAACATCAGGTTGGACAAGGTGAGCTTTCGCTGCAATCCACTGATCCATAACCCTTCAATCCGGTATCCTGCTGCAGGAACTTTTTCCATTTCCATTCTGCCACGGGCACCTACAAACAATATGTCAATGAGCGGGTCGCGTTTTTTCAACGCATCGGCTATCGCTATAGCCGGGTATATATGACCTCCCGTACCACCACCACTAATGATGACTTTCATCGAGAGGTTTTATTTCAACTTTTCCTACATCACTTGCAGACTGTTCGATAAACCGGCTCACGCTGAGGATCATCCCAAAAGCAATGCAAGTGATCAGCATAGAGGTTCCGCCTTTACTCACCATCGGTAATGTCAATCCAGTTACGGGTACGAGATTTACAGAGACAGCAATGTTGGCGAAAGCCTGGATCACAATATTCAGACACAACCCCATGGCCAGCAGTGCTCCAAATGTTTTTGGACTCCTGGTTACCATGGATGTACATTTTAAAAAGAGTAAAAGGAAAAGGATGATGATCACCAACCCTCCAAACAATCCATACTCTTCACATATAATCGCATAAATAAAGTCTGCGTATGAATAAGGCAGATAATTGCGCTGCGTACTCAGACCAGGTCCCACACCAAACCATCCACCATCCGCAATCGCAATCTTGGCTTGTTGTATCTGGTATCCACCATCTGCATTATTAAAAAACTCACCAAAACGACTGGTCCATGTTTCCACACGCACAGCATCCGGAAAGACCATGCCTACTAATACCAATGCTCCCAGAAAACCTGCACCCAGCAGCACGAGGAGGAAAATATACTTGAGATGCACCCGCCCAATAAACATCAAAGTCATCGATGTCAGGAAAAGTAGCATCGCTGTACTCAGGTTATTAGGTGCAATCAACCCACATACTATGATGATTGGCATCATGAGCGGAAGGAAAGCACTCTTAAAATCTTTAATGACCTCCTGCTTCATCGAAATGGATCGCGCGATATACATGATCAAAGCAATAGAAGCAATATCTGAAGTCTGAAAACTCAACCCGATTCCCGGAATCGAAATCCATCTGCGTGCATCATTGATCTCCGGACCAAATAGCATCGTATATAATAATAATGGAATCGAAACTACAAAGAGGATCGGCGCTAATTTGGAATAAACAGTGTAATGTGTGTTGTAACAGAGATACGTAAAAAACAAACCTACCATCGCAATCACTACATGCTTGATAAGGTGAATTTCCGCGTGGCCGCCGTTGTACTTAAATGCAATCGTACCCGTTGAGCTATAGACGGCTAGCACAGAAGCCAGGCATAGCAAAGCCAGGATAACCCAGATACCCCGGTCACCTTTTAGATTCTTTGCAATATGAATAGCTCTATACATTATTCAATTCGTTCACTTCGGCTTTAAACTGGTCTCCCCTGTCCTTGTAATCCTTGAACAAGTCGAAACTTGCACAAGCTGGTGACAACAGTACTGTGTCACCGGAAGATGCAAGCGAAGCAGCTCGACGGACTGCTTCGCGCATCGTTGTAGTTTCTGATAAAAAGTAGACCTCTGTCGAAAAAGCATCAAATAGTTTTTTATTGTCAATACCAAGGCAAATCAATGCCTTCACTTTATTTCTCACCAGGTCCATAATGGGCCCGTAATCATTTCCTTTATCAAGACCGCCTGCAATCCAGATCACCTTGGACTTCATAGCTCCCAGGGCATAGTAGACGGCATCAACATTGGTGGCTTTACTGTCATTGATGTATCGCACACCTGCATGCTCTCCCACCCACTCCATCCTGTGTGATTCGTTCACAAAAGATTCGAGCGATGACTGCAATGTTTCCACCGGACATCCTGCGAGTATTGCAGCTCTTGCTGCAGCAATCACATTCACCTGGTTATGTCTTCCCATCAGCCTTGACTTTGAAAGATCAAGGACCAGGTCCTCTTTGACATAAACCTTGTCATCACCGATCAGATCTGTTTCCCTGATCGACCATAACCGTGTTTCACTGTGAACAGAAACCACTTTGGCTACTGTTACAGGATCCATGGCGTTGTAGATCAGGGTGTCATCCTCTGTCATGTTGCTCGTGATCCGCATTTTTGCATCCGCATACTTGTCCAGGCTATATTCATACCTGTCCAGGTGATCCGGAGTGATGTTGAGCATAACCGCAACTCTTGCCCTGAAGGTGTCTACATCCTCCAGTTGAAAACTGCTCAACTCACATACATACCAATCTGCTTCATGCTCCGCTAGAAAATGACAAAACCCTTCGCCGACATTTCCAACCTTCGCTGCTTTCATTCCTGCCGCATGGAGGAAGTGATAGCATAATCCGGTTGTGGTTGTCTTCCCGTTGCTTCCCGTGATGCCAATGATTTTTCCACTTGCATTCCGGTAAGCCCATTCAATCTCCCCGATGATTTCCTTACCTGCCTTCATCAGTGCAAGAAGAATTTCACTGGTATTTGGAATGCCCGGACTTTTGACGATGATGTCACATGCCACCAGTCTTTCAAAATCATGTCCCTTTTCTTCAAAAGGGATAATATGGTGTTCTAATAGTGTTTTTCTTTCCGGGCTTATCGCTGATCCTTCACTCACCCACACTTCATGACCTCTTGACTTCGCGAGCAAAGCCGCTCCGATCCCGCTGATCCCTGCTCCGAGGATCCCTACCTTCAAACTCATCTTACCTTACTTTTAAGGTGATCAGTGTAATAACTGCCAGCATCACACCAACAATCCAGAATCGTGTTACAATTTTTGCTTCATGCATTCCCAATTTTTGAAAATGATGATGCAATGGGGACATCTTGAATATTCTGCGTCCTTCTCCATATTTTCTTTTTGTGTATTTGAAATAATACACTTGTATCATCACCGACAGGATTTCGATCAGGAATATTCCGCACAATACAGGAAGTAATAATTCTTTGCGAAGGGCAATCGCCAGAACAGCAATGATCGCACCTAGTGTCAGGCTACCCGTATCTCCCATAAAGACCTTCGCAGGATACGAGTTGTACCAAAGGAAACCTATACACGCACCAAGAAAGCAACAACAGAATATCACAAGCTCCCCGGAATACGGGATATAAAATATGTTGAGATAATCTGCGATGATCGTATTACCACTTACATAAGCCAGGATAGCAAGTGCAAGCGCGATGATTGCAGCTACCCCTGTCGCTAAGCCATCAAGACCATCTGTAAGGTTAGATCCATTACTCACTGCTGTCACAATAAGGATAGTCAGCGGAATAAATACAATCCATAACCAGTTTTGCGCATTGTCACCAACAAACCCAACAAAGTCCTGGTAGTCGAGTTGGTTTCCTTTAAAGAAGGGTACATTGGTCAGTGATGATTTGCAATACACCATATCCTTCCACTCACCAGCAACAGATTCATCATGGATCTGAACATGGTTCATGACCTGGTATCCATTCTTTGCAGCCACTTCAGGTGTAAGTCGAATCACTACATCCTGGTGAAAAAGCATGGTTAAACCCACAATCACTCCCAAAACAATTTGTCCAAAGAGTTTGAATTTTGCTTTAAGGCCCTGCTTGTTCTTCTTGAACACTTTGATATAATCATCAATAAAACCGATGACACCCATCCACACGGTGGTGAGCACCATCAATATGATGTATACATTGTCAAGTCGCGCAAGCAACAGACATGGCACCAGGATGGCAAGCAAAATAATCAGTCCACCCATGGTAGGTGTTCCTTGTTTTTGCATCTGGCCTTCAAGTCCAAGATCACGGACAGTCTCCCCGATCTGCAGGCGTTTCAAAGAACGTATGATCCTGCTGCCAAGCAACAGTGAAATCAGCAACGAAACCATTATCGCTACACCCGCTCTGAATGAAATAAACCGGAAAAGTCCTGCTCCAGGCAAGTCAAATTCTCGGTCCAGATATTCAAAAAGGTGGTATAGCATTTTACTTCATGTCATTTTGTTCTGAACATCATCTCCTGAAAGCGCAGGTGCCAGCGGGTGGCCTCATGAACTTTTCCATGCAAGGATTCACCCGCTGCAACTGCTAAAACCAACCTGAGAATGATAATAGAACCTATCTTATATATCTTTTATGCCAGCGCTTCCGCCAACACTTCTTT
>DASXWI010000268.1:0-2578 GCA_036503755.1 Saprospiraceae bacterium
GATACATTGAGTTATAATGTGACGGGCACGACTTTTGGCACGATCATTCCAGGGTTGCCTTACAATTTTGTTAGTGGCCCGATTCCATCTGGTACGCCATATCAATTTGTGATTGATGATGTAAATCATTGTTATCCTGATACCATAGCTGGAAATAATTTATGCAATTGCGCTACGAATGCAGGGAATATGAGTTTAACTCCATTGTCTGCTTGTGCGAATGAAGAAATAAACGTTTTACCTCCTTCTGGAGTAGTTCTGGAGCCAGATGATTCTTTGATTTATGTGTTGCACCTGGGTTTCCCGGATAGTATATTGTTGGTGAGTGATTCTCTTACATTCAATTTGGTTTCACCACTTCTTCCGGGTGTCACTTATTTTGTTTCGAGTGTAGCTGGAAATACATCAACCGGAATAGGGGTGGACCTAACCGATCCTTGCCTTTCGGTTTCTTTTGGCACACCGGTCATGTGGAATGCACTTCCCTCCGGTCTCATCAGTGGAACACCTGCCATTTGCGAAGGAGAAGGCGCGGCTTTAAATTTCATTTTAAACGGATCAGGGCCATTCGATATAAGTTATTCGGATGGGAGCGATACTTTTTTGCTCAATGCCATTTCATCATTACATTCTATAAGTGTAACTCCTTCGGCAACCACCATATACACATTGATAGAAATTTCAGAAGCGTCTCCACCTGGTTGTATAGGGTATTCGGGTACTACGCATACAGTGGAAGTTTTCGGAAATTATCAAACTCCACTTGCCGCATCAATTTGCTCAAATGATAGCCTTTTTGTGGGAGGTGATTATCAAGTAACACCTGGTGTTTATGCAGACTCTCTTTTGTCTGTTAATGGTTGCGATAGTATCGTAGTGACAACACTAACAGTGCTTTCTCTTGACACCGTTTATTTAAATGATAAGTCATGCGACACCAGTCAGGCAGGAGTGCACATAGAAGTTGTTTCGGATCAATATGGATGCGACAGTACAACGATCACAACTGTGACCTGGGTGCTGGCGGATACTACCTTGTTGGAAACAAACACTTGTGACGAGCAAGCGGCAGGAATATTTACGGATTATTTAACTGGCCAGTCTGGTTGCGATAGTGTAGTTATCGAAACCATTACCTATGTTCCTCCGGATAGTACCCAGATTACAAATGAGACCTGTGACCCTGATTTAGCTGGGATGTTTATCGAAGTACTGATGAATGATTATGGATGCGATAGTTTTATTATTCAAACAATTTTACTGATTCCATCCGATACAACTGTGCTCACAAGTGAAACCTGCGAACCCGATTCTGCAGGTGTTTTCATGGAGATGCTTACTAATTATGGTGGATGTGACAGCCTGGTTATTGAAACCATCACACTCTCACCATCAGACACCACCATCCAATACCAATTTACTTGCCTCCCGCAGGACACTGGAATCGTGGAGCAAGTGTTTATCAATAGTTATGGATGTGACAGTCTCTTATGGACGATCACTTCTCTTGCACCACCGGACTCATGTTTAGTTCCTGTCGTTCATCGGGAAGTGTTTATACCAAACGTCTTCAGCCCGAATGGAGATGGCATTAATGATCTTTTCTTTATCTCCAGTCACCCGGAAGCAGTAACCAACATTCCGCTCTTGCGCATTTATGATCGGTGGGGAGGTCTCGTCTTTCAAGGAATTAACCTGCTGCCTAATCTTCCTGACAAAGGATGGGATGGTAAGATCGATGGCGAGTTCACCAATCCAGGTGTGTTCGTCTGGTTAGCGGAAGTTGAGTTTGCAGACGGACTGATGGAAACGATCAGCGGGGATGTCACTATCATCCGTTGAAAATGAAGAATGAAGAATGAAGAATGAAAAGTGATGGTTCGATTACGATCTCCAATTGGGGAATTGAACATTGACTATTGAAGAAACAAAGGCCTGAAAGGCCGACATATGTCAGCCATGGGTGAAGCCCATGGAAGATTGAGCAGTGAGCATCCTTCTGGAAGCTGGTAGCTCGAAGCTAAAAATCGTGAGTTGTCAGTCGTGCGGTTTGATTTTCCAACTTAATGGTCAATTGACAAATCTTCCGAAGGAAGAATGCCGCTGGATGGAGTTTTCTCCGCCAGCTTCTGTGGCTAACCGCTATTCTGAATCTTGAGTAGTCAGCCGTGAGGAAAGTAGAATCTCTCTGTGTGCTCCGTGAACCCCGTGCGAAAATTTTCCCGAGATAAAGAAATAATCACTCCGTGCACCTCCGTGCTACCTCCAAATCCTCCGTGAGGAACTATTCAACAATGGAAAATCCAATCTCATACCGTTCGCACGGAGTAACGGAGGCATCACGAAGGAAAGGAGGAAATTATTATGCTCGCTCTATAACCACCGCATACCCTTGCCCGACACCGATACACATCGTAGCAAGCGCATACCTTTTTTCAAGACGCTGTAAGGTCCGAGCGGCATTGAGGATGATGCGGGCACCACTCATACCTAGTGGATGTCCGAGGGCAATCGCCCCACCACAAACATTGATACGCTCGTCCTGATCATCAATGCCAAGCGCACGTGTACAAGCAAG
>DASXWI010000269.1:0-2277 GCA_036503755.1 Saprospiraceae bacterium
ATTTATTGTATACAGGGAAGAACTCACCAAGACGATTGAAAACAGGATGGTTCGGTGATTAATCATTTTCAAAATTTATGATTTGGAAAGACGATATAGCTTACTGATAATTTAAAAGTAATAAATAACAAGATAAATCACTTTTAGACCTTGTGCGTCTCCCCTCTCGTCTTTGACTTGTTTTTACGGTCTGGCTGAATGATAATTAATTCACCTAAGACTCTGCCTCAAACTTTTAAAAAAATAAAAAGTGTGGGAGATTAAAACAGTAACCTAACCCTGTATTCTGATACCATCAATGACTACAACCTGGTGTTATGTGTTGTTACTTTTACGTTTCATTATAGAATTCTTGAAAAAGTCTCCAATCTCCTTGGCAACCAAACTGGGTGCAGTACGTTCGATACCGAAGTGATCGAGTTTGGGAAATAACTTCGTTTCACAATTTGGGATGACTGTAGGAAGTCGCTCTATGACCAAATCCACTGCCTTACTGTCACTGCGCCCACCGTACAGGAGGAGAACCGGAGCGGATATTTCATGATAATCCTTGTAATGGTTGTCAAGTTTCGCGATCTCAATCCATTCATGTAAATTCTGTTGCAGGAGCCCCAGCATCTTTTTGTTCTCGGGGTAGCGAACGAAGTGAAGACGCAGCAACAACTTCATCAGCCAGGCTGGAAGCTTCGCCAGGTGAGCCGGAGCATCGGCCAAAGCGAACTCGACAAAAGCATCAAAGTTTCTGTTTTCCGCCATCTTCTTCTTGTAACCCGGCATCCAGTAAACCGGCATCGAGCCGTCGATGGATACACCCGGTTCATATGCGGCTATCCTGGAGAAAACATTGTTGTTTCTGGCAGCCTCCAGGGCGATCAATCCGCCATAGCTATGTCCTACCAGGTAGCTTGCTCCGGTCTCATGCTGCACCGCGAGAACGTCATCTATTTCCTTTTGAATATTGTAGCCTTCACCTTGGGGGCCACTTCTACCCCGCCCTCTGCGCTCCAAGATATGGACGTTGAAGTTGCTTGCAAGGGCCGAAGCAAAGGCAGAATAGTCAGTCGCCATCGAGAGAACTCGAGGAACCACGATAACTCCCGGTCCTTTGCCCAACGAGAGGAAACTAACAATGGTACCATCCTTGGAGATCGCAGTACGCGATTCGAGATCTCGTTCGAGGGAGTTTGTCTTTACCATGATCGATCCTTCTTAGATGTGAATCTACCCTATCTAGGTTTTTAATTCCCAGGCATCCCGGTTAATACAATATACTTTACAATCACTATCGCCAAGTCTTCGATCTTCCACCCATTTAAATCCGAGTCGTTCGTAAAAGGTGATTGCCCTTGTATTGGACGCAAGAGGATCAATCAAAACTGCATGTACTTCAGGGCTTAGAAAGCATCTTGTCAAGGCTTGTTGCATGATCTGTGTGCCATACCCTTTACCTAAATCGTTTTCTGAACCTATCCATATATCGATAGCCCTGAACCCTTCAGAAATCTCACCCCAATACTTACTCTCCTCCTGAGCTGGATTTATGATTTGGACGAAACCAATTGCTCGTCCGTCTAATTCAGCGATCAATTGTTCACGCCATACAGGGGTTCTGGAAAGTTCATAATCCCAATTCCAGTCATCATCTGGATCACTGTCTATGACATGCTGTTGCTTATCCCAATACTTTACTATTTCCTTATCTGCGGTTGTTGCATTACGTA
The DNA here is from genome assembly GCA_036503755.1 of Saprospiraceae bacterium. Lineage (GTDB taxonomy): Bacteria > Bacteroidota > Bacteroidia > Chitinophagales > Saprospiraceae > Opimibacter. The sequence continues at coordinate 1,722 of DASXWI010000269.1, forward strand.
GTTGTATCATCGTATCGTCTATCCAACTATTTGACGTCTATCAATTTCTGTAGATAAAATTATGTCCATCAATCTTTACCATCCTATTCAGGAGTTGATTCCTTACTTTAAAAGGAACATCTAATTTAACACTATCAATTTTATGCACATATTCTGATCTCAGATCAGTTAAGTATACGAACATTGAGTCTCCAGGCAACAGGATATGAAAACTATCACTCCTGGTAAAAATCGTTTCACCCCCACATTCATTTTGAAAAAACCATTGAATTGCACTGCTTGCCAGTGCTGATGCGTCCATCCCGATAGCCAGTGTGTCACTACAAGTGTTCTTTAAAAAAGCTCTCAAAACAAATGAGTTATAGTTCTCCACTGTCGTATCAAAATAAGTTATCTCATCAATCCATTCAGGATTAACAAATTGGATGCAATTATAATCCAGGATTGATGCATCCATTTTTGGTGCATTCAGTGATATCGTTGTATCCACTTTTCTACAACTTGTATTCGAAGTAAAAATAAATGTTAGTACAATAAAATATTTTAAAAGAGGTGT
>DASXWI010000270.1:0-3435 GCA_036503755.1 Saprospiraceae bacterium
TGCGTGTTCCTTTCGTCTGGGGAGCAGTAGGCGGCATGGGATATCTTGTGTATGACAATACCGTGAGATACAATTGTCTCCGTGATGCTTATGTCGCCAGTGTAGATAATCTACCTTATACATTTCCGACGGACTGTAAGCAATGTCAGGATTATGTCGGCATTACAAATTCTGCTCAGCTCAAAGCGCTCAGAGATCAAACCAATAATAATCGTCAATTGTCCATTGTCGGCCTTTCGTTGGTATGGATCATGAATGGCATTGATGCCTTCGTCAATGCCCATCTCAAGGAGTTTGATGTAAATGAGGACCTTTCCATAGATTTTGGAAGCCGGATCGACAATGACCCCAATAGCCCTATGCGGTTAGGGATTTTTGTCCAGTTCTGACAGGTTCTTGGTTTAAATGATAAAACTTCGTTATATTAGTTTTACCATTAACCAATAAACCAAATGCTATGAACCGTATTTTCCTTTCCTTGCTGCTGATCTCAGGTTTGCTGAGTTGCCATCTTGATGACACGCAAAACAATTACACGATCACAGGAAAGATTGCCTGGCCCGGAGGAGATATCGATTTCAACCAGGCTTTAACGGTCTATTTATTAAAAGGTGACCAGGTCGTATCTACAAGTCATGAAAGCCCGTTCACCTTCTCAAATTTACAGGAAGGAATTAATTATACGATACTTCCGGTATCCACTGCAGAAGGCAGGAATGGTATTTCGACACTTGATTTCGTTGAAATTGAAAAACGTATTCAAGGTATAATTGAATTCAACTTATTCCAGGAGATTGCCGCTGATGCAAATAGGGACCATGTGATCGACAATGAAGATCTCCAGATCATCAGGGATTGTATCCTGCAATCCCCTAAATTATACGACTGCCCCAGTTACAGATTCGTCTCAGAAGAACATACTGAAGATTCATTCAGTTATATAGATCAATATGTCACCGGAAAACTATTTGCTGATCACGAAATAAGTTTCATCCCCGTTAAAATCGGTGATATCAATAACACCATTAATCCCTGATTTTTTTCGCACGTCGTAGCGCAGTGGAGATCCCGCCATTTTTAACAAAAATGTAGCGGGAGAGGAAAAAAGAGGCCCCACGGAGTACACGGAGGCTTAATTTCAAGTACTCCCTTCGCCTTAACTTTAGTCTTAGCCTCACTCTTCACTCTTCACTTTTCACTCTTCACTCTTCACTCTTTATTAGTCCATCCTTCCTTCAAAGACACCGTCTGATTAAATACAAGGTGCGACTCTTTAGAATCACGATCTAATGTAAAATACCCTTGCCTTAGGAATTGAAATCCATCCCCCACTTTTGCCTCAGCCAGTGCTGGTTCGAGTTTTACATTATCAAGTACTTTAAGAGATTCTGTATTAACCATACTTAGGAAATCAACGCCCTCAGCCAGTGGGTTCTCTGTTGTAAAAAGTCGTTCGTACATCCTAACCTCTCCATGAATGGCCGTTGGTGCATTTACCCAATGAAGTGTGCCTTTCGCTTTGATCCCACTTTGATCAGAGCCACTCTTTGAATCCGGATAATAGGTACAATGAATTTCTTCAACGACGCCTGTTTCGTCATTCAGGAAAGCGGTTTCACACGTAATGATATAGGCGCTCTTTAATCGTACTGTCGCTCCAGGAGCTAGTCTGAAAAACTTCTTTGGCGGATCCATCATAAAATCCTCACGTTCGATATAAATCTCCCGGCTGAAAGGCATGTCATGCTGACCAGCTGATAGATCCTCCGGATTATTATCTGTTGAAAGAAATTCGGTCTGACCTTCCGGATAATTGGTGATGATCAATTTGACAGGATCTAATACAGCCATCCGGCGAATGGCTGTAAGATTAAGCTCATGACGCACACAGGATTCGAGTAATTCGACTTCTATCCAGTTGTCACGTTTAGCAACACCCACTTTTTCACAAAATGTTCTGATCGCAGCCGCAGGATAACCTCTTCTTCGCAACCCACTGATCGTAGGCATTCGTGCATCATCCCATCCAGTGACATACCTCTCGTTGACCAACTGCATCAATCGTCGTTTGGATGTGATCATATAGGTCACATTCATTCTTGCAAATTCAATCTGCCGACTTGGAAAAATTCCAAGATGCTGAATAAACCAATCATACAAAGGGCGGTGATGGATAAATTCCAGCGAGCATAAAGAATGCGTAATGCCTTCAATGCTATCACTCTGGCCATGTGCAAAGTCATACATTGGATAGATACACCATTTATCTCCTGTACGATGATGATGCTGACGCTTGATCCTATAGATGACCGGATCCCGCATGTGCATGTTAGGTGATGTCATATCTACTTTCACCCGCAGGACACGAGAGCCATCGGGAAACTCACCATCCTTCATTCTTACAAAAAGATCAAGGTTCTCCTCAATGGTTCTTGAGTAGTATGGGCTTGTTTGACCTGGCTCATTAGGAGTTCCTTTCTGCGCAGCAATTTCATCAGGTGTGCTGTCATCTACAAATGCTAATCCCTTCCTGATCAGGTCCAACGCGAACTCATACAGCTGATCAAAATAATCAGAAGCATAATATTCCCTGTCTTCCCAATCATATCCTAACCAATGGATATCATTTTTTATAGCATTGACATATTCTGTCTCTTCAGTAGCAGGATTGGTATCATCAAATCTCAGATTGGTCAGACCTCCGTATTTCTTGGCGATCTCAAAATTGATACATATCGCCTTGGCATGACCTATATGTAGATATCCATTAGGCTCCGGTGGGAACCGGGTATGCACCCTTCCCTTATGTTTGCCATTGGCAATATCCTCTTCGACAAATTCCTCAATAAAATTGAGTGACCTTGATTCTTCCATATCTTTTAAATCTCTTTATCGTTTATTACCCTCATCTGAAACATGCTCACCGTTCACTGCTCACTATTCACTTTATTTCGCACGGAGAGCACTGAGCACACGGAGTAATTTTTCATTTTCCTTCGCCTTCGCCTTTGCCTTTGCCTTAGCCTTAGCCTTCACTTTTCACTCTTCACTCTTCACTTTTCACTACATACGTTCCGGCATTTCAATTCCCAGCAAATCCATTGTATGTCTTAACACATCTGCAATCAATTTGATCAAAATAAGACGGAATGCTCTTGCTGCATCCGTTTCTGCCTGGAGTACCTTGATGTCATGGTAATACCTGTGATACTCTTTCGCCAGCGCAAATGCATAATTGGCTACTAAGGCCGGGCTGTATTCCTTTGCGGCGCTGTCAATCACATGCTGGCATTGCCCAAGCATGTTGAGCAAGAGCTTTTCATCTTCATTCAATATATACCCATCATAAGTCCCAGTTGTTTCCCCTGCTTTTCTGAGGATGGACTGGATCCTGACATACGCATTCTGAATGTAAGGACCCGTCTGACCTTGTAA
>DASXWI010000271.1:0-3452 GCA_036503755.1 Saprospiraceae bacterium
TGCTTCTGGTCATCAGATTCATAGAAAATAGCTGAACGATATTGCGTTCCTGCATCAGCACCTTGACGATTGAGTGTAGTTGGATCATGTGTAGTCCACAATACTTCGAGTAACTCTTCATAAGAGATGACTGAAGGATCAAAAGTCACCCGGGTGACCTCTGCGTGACCGGTTGTCCCCGTGCAAACCTCCCGGTAGGTGGGATCAGGAACGGATCCGCCCATATACCCGGATTCAACTTTAAGCACGCCATTAAGCTCCTGGAAGACAGCTTCTACACACCAAAAACACCCTGCACCGAAAGTGGCCACTTCTGTATTCATAGATTGATCGATTTTTTGGTCTTTAGCCGGAGCCTTGCTTTGCGTATTCCCGGATGGATTCTGGGAAGTACAAGAGGAGGTCAAACCAAAGAGGACGAAAGGAAAAAGAAAGATTTTACTGAAATTCATAGGCTTAGAACATGAACGACACCGAAAAGTTAAGAATCCCTGTCTAATAAATGGGCTAATTGGTCAAACGTCCACCCCAATCGGCTAGATTTCCTAATTTTGCACCGTTTTTCAAAAAGCCTTGAGTAGAGGCATTAACTCATCAATATTTCAACCTAGTATGAATAAAAACAAAAAACATTGGTTTTTGAGCCTGGTGGCTGCAATGACCATGGCAACTGCCTTTGGCCAGCAGGAACCCAGCCCCCATGATTTTGGCAAGATGTGGACGTTTGAAAACGCTCCTAAAGATTGGTTTCTTAAAGCCTACAATTACGACCTCGACCAGCAATGGTTTGACGAAGCCCGTAATTCAGCACTCAGGTTTGCTTCCTGGTGCTCCGCTTCATTTGTTTCCCCAAATGGCCTTGTAATGACCAATCACCATTGTTCACAGCCAGTCGTTTCTGACTTGCAGAAAGAAGGTGAGAATTTTGATAAGAATGGTTTCTACGCTGCCACTTTTGCTGACGAAAGACGTAATCCTGAATTGTTCGTTGAGCAATTGATCAAAGTAGCAGATGCTACTGACCAGATCAAGGCCTTGATCGGCAATCCAGCCGATGCTGATCGCCAGGCTAAAACCCAGGAAGCCATCAATACAGTAGTTAAAGAATACACCACCAAAGCAGGATGGGAAGACTTGCGACTTCAAGCTGTTCCTTTTTACAGCGGTGCGAAATATTCTATTTATGGGTACAAGCGCTACGATGACGTTCGACTTGTTTTCATCCCTGAAGCTCAATTAGGTTTCTTCGGTGGTGATCCTGACAACTTTACCTATCCTCGTTACAATCTCGATTGTACATTTTGGAGGGTTTATGATACAAACGGTCAACCGCTGAATACCACTGCCAATTATTATAAATTCAACATGGATGGAATCCAGGAAGGTACTCCTGTATTTGTCATTGGTAACCCAGGCTCTACTGAGCGCTACCGTACTGTGGCGCAGTTGGAATACGATCGTGATTACCGTTATCCTTCCGATATCGAATTTTATACAAATCGTATGAAGATGCTGGAAGAAGAATATGCGTTGAATCCAAATGATGATACCAAGAACACCATCTTCAGTCTGTCGAATTCACTTAAAGCCATTAAAGGAACTGTGAACGGTCTAAACGATCCTGCTCTTTTCAATCGCAAAGTAGAAATGGAAAAGAAGATCAAGGCCAATGCAAAAGGCAAGACGTACTGGGATGATATGGCTAATTATTATGTAGAGTTGTCGAAGCATGGTTCAGAACTTCGCTTCCTGGCTCCTTCTCCAATGTCAGGCACAGCATTGTCTATGCTGCATGTCATTAATGAATACAAAAAGCTAGCTACCGAAAATCCAGATAGCCCGGAACTTGAAGGCCTTGAGAAAAAACTGATGGAAATGGCTCCTGCATTGAAGGATCCAAAAGAAATCAAAACCTTCGGCATGGTCCTGAGTGAAGTAAAGAAATTTGCACAAGCTGATGATGAGTACATCAATACTATACTTGATGGACGCACACCAGAAGTAGCTGCTAAGGAAATTTTGGCTTCCACTGTTTTTGCAAATGAAAAGGACCTTGACAAACTGTTTGATAAAGATCCTAAGAAGTTTACCAAGAAGAAAGATCCTTTAATCGAAGCAGCTTCTTTGATGATTCCGGAATATACTGATGCTGTAAAAGCATTTCAATCTACTGGCCCAGCCCGCAAGCAAATTGAACAAAATGTTGCAGGTGAAGTATTCAAAGTGTATGGAAATGCACTGCCTCCAGATGCTACATTTACCCTTCGTATTTCTGATGGAATTGTAAAAGGATATGAGTACAATGGAACGGTTGCTCCAATCAAGACTACCTATTACGGTCTTTATGAAAGGTATCAATCCAATGATGGCAAGTTCCCATGGTCCCTACCAGAAAGGTGGCTTAACCCTTCAATGGATCTGCTGAAGTCTCCTATGAATTTTGTCTGTACTGCAGATATCATTGGGGGTAACTCAGGAAGCCCAATCATCAATGTCAAAAAAGAAGTAGTTGGCCTTGTTTTCGATGGTAACATCGAATCCCTGCCAGGCAAGTTTATCTTTGACGAAAAAGATAATCGTACGGTTGCCGTACATGCCGGTGGTATTGTCGCTGCTCTTCGCTATATTTACAAAGCCGACAGGCTCGTTTCTGAGCTATCCGGCAATTAAACTTAATTTCCCGAATCAATTGATTACATAAGAGCCTGGATTTATCCGGGCTCTTTTTTTATTACCTTACGCCATCTGAATTTCCATATTGATGACCGCAAGAACCACGCTGAGTATTGCTTTCTTCCTCATTCAATTGTATGGCCTTTACGGCCAGGTTAAACCTGCCCCTGACAGGGCGGAAGGAACAGGTCCCTTTCCCCAACTCATTATTCGTGGCGCTACGCTCATCAATGGGACCGGCTCTCCTCCTTTTGGACCGGTGGATATCGTCATCGAAAACAACAGGATCATGTCTATTGAAGAAGTTGGATTTCCAGGTGCGCCTATCGACTCTTCTGACAGACCAAAACTCAAGTCAAACGGAACTGAGCTTGATGCCAATGGTATGTATGTCTTGCCAGGATTTATAGATATGCATGGTCATATCGGCGGAAGGGCGCAGGGAGCAGATGCAGAGTATGTGTATAAACTCTGGATGGCTCATGGGATCACGACGATCCGGGACCCTGCTGCAGGTAATGGTTTGTCATGGGTTCTGAATGAAAAGAAACGAAGTGCAGAAAATAAAATAACAGCACCGAGGATCTTAGCATATACTGTTTTTGGGGCAGGAGAGGAAGACCCCATCACAGATGATGCCGGAGCCAGAGCCTGGGTGCAAAAGAATGCGAAAAATGGTGCTGATGGTATAAAATTTTTTGGAGCACCACCTGAAGTTATGGCCGCTGCACTCGAAGAAAATAAAAAACTTGGTTTACGCTCAGCGTGTCATCATGCCC
>DASXWI010000272.1:0-2301 GCA_036503755.1 Saprospiraceae bacterium
ATTCAACAATTACCATCTGGTGATTATGCATTGGAAGTTACAGACGCAATCGGGACAGTTGCAGGTGCAACTTTCAATGTACCTTCTCCGCAACCAATTGTATTAACTGCAAAAACAGATGCACCTGCAAGTACCAATAATAAGGACGCAAAAGCAACAGTAACGGCAACAGGTGGAAGTGGAAAATATACGTATGCGTGGGATAGTGGTGAAAAAGCTGCAAAAGCTTTGGCGCTAGGTGCAGGTACGCACACAGTGACTGTGACTGATGAAAATGGTTGTTCAGCTACAACAAGTATAGTGATCACAGAAAATATTTTACCTCTTGCGGCCAGTGTAAAACAAACCGCAAAAATTCTATGTGCAGACCAACCTACGGCTTCACTTACAGCAGAGATCACAGGCGGCAAGCCACCTTATACCATCCGATGGAAAGGTCCAACTAAAGAATGGAACGGTGAAGAGACCATTAGCCAGGTAGAAGCCGGAATCTATGCGATGCAGGTTGTCGATGTCAATGGATCATCCGCCACCACCTCAATCGAAGTAACTTCTCCAAAACCTTTAATCCTTACGGCTTCAGATATTTCACCTGCCAATACAGGTGTTGCAGATGGAAGTCTTATTCTCAAAGCGACAGGAGGAACAGGTAACTACACAATCGAAGGTAGTGTATGGCCTGCAGGAGCAACATCACATAAACTTGAAAAATTAAAACCTGGCACCTATACCTACATTGTTAAAGATGCATCTGGATGTACTGCCAGCACAGAGGTTAAGATCACAGAAGATATATTACCCCTTACGGTGTCTATCAAACAAACAGCAAACATTCTTTGTCCAGGCACGGCAGCAGCTAGTCTTGAATCTGTAGTGAAGGGAGGCAAACCACCTTATACATACGATTGGGGCAATGCTGGATCAAGTGCTACTGCATCGAATCTTACCGAAGGCAATTACACACTTAATATCACGGATGCAGTTGGCCAGAAAGCAACAGCAGAATTTAAAGTCACTGCACCGGAAGCATTGAAGGTTGAACCTGTCAATTTAAGGTCAGCTACGAATGATCGTATCAGCGATGGTAAGGGTGGTGTTGAAGTCAAAGGCGGTAAAGGACCATATTCTTACAAATGGAATTCCGGTGAAGTAACAGCGCAAGCCTCCAAACTTCCGCTAGGAAGGGGCACCATACTGGTAACGGATGCGAATGGTTGTACTGCTTCAGCTGAGTTTATGATCAAAGAAAAAGTACTTCCCGAACTCACTGCTACCAGGCTTGCTTCCGGTGAGCCTATCCGTATGGAGAAAATCCAGTTTGATGCAGATAGTATTGTCATCAAACCGGAAGCTGTTCCATCACTGGATGAGTTGTATGAATTCTTGTATGACAATCCTACTACCATTATCGAAGTCTCTGGTCACACCAATAGTCTTCCTGCAGATGATTATTGCGATCGCATCAGTTCGGAGCGCGCAAAATCCGTCGCAGACTATCTGGTCAACAAAGGCATCGAATCGCGTCGTGTGATTTCCATTGGACACGGCAAGCGCAAACCGATTGCCACCAATCAGACACCTGAGGGGCGTAAGAAAAATCAAAGGGTTGAGATCAGGCTGATTAAGATTGAGGAGTAGGCAAGGCACATCCATTTAGATGGCAGATATCAGATGCCAGATGTCAGACTTGATCTATCCTACTAGTTTGATTGCACAATAGAACTTGGCGCATATTTGGTAACACATTTCCGATAATATAAAAACATGTCTGGCATCTGGCGTCTGACATCTCCCCTCTGGCATCTGGTATCTGGCGTCTGGCATCCCAAGATCGCTACCTCTTCCATAAAAGCGTAAAAAACATATCTTTGACCCTCTTTTAGGGCCCATAGCTCATTCGGTTAGAGCACCTGACTCATAATCAGGTGGTGCCTGGTTCGATTCCAGGTGGGCCCACAATCCAGAGTGGGAGTGTCTGTGTGGGTGTGAGTGTGAATAATTCAGAGTGTGTTTGGGTGTGAGTGTGTGCGTGGAGAATTCAGCTTGAGTTTCTGTGTGAGGGAGAGTTTGAAGGATTTGAATATTCAAAAGTTAGAATATGAATACTAGAAAAGCCCATCTTGGTATGATCAAAGCTTCTTTGTTGGTTTTTACGCTGACAGGTTTACTTACCAATTCAATCTCCCAAAACTGCTTACCGGATGGAATCACCTTCGAAAGACAGGCGCAAATCGATTCCTTTCCCATTTTATATCCAGGTTGCACTCAAATTGATGGAGCGATAGTCATCCAGGAACTATC
>DASXWI010000273.1:0-2244 GCA_036503755.1 Saprospiraceae bacterium
AATAGCGCCACCAAGGTTAACACCTACGGCAAAATCTGAACTGTAGTTTACATGGTTGGCATAACATAATGTATCACCCACTGGGAAAGGAAGGAAAGGAATACCAGGATTAATTCCATATTCTTTGGCTTCGATATCACCATTGACTGGTTCAAGAACCATAGGTACAAATCCACCCGCTCCATCGGAAAGGAGGAATTTTCCATTAGAGGCTGTAGGGATTTTGAAATAATCATCCAATGCGCCAACATTCAATCCTACATACCCACCGGTTCCTTCTCCGAAGTGAACGATACGGCTTGTGTCGATACGGAATGGATTGCCGAATTCGGCCACTGTTTTCTTCCAGTACCTGACGCAAGTGTTAGCATCCTGAACTCCGCGATAAGCGGCGTTGATCAGAGTAAGTACCCGCTCATCTTTAGATACAGCCACCGGGTTCCAGCCTAACCTGTAATCTGCAGAAGCAGCTACGTAGCCATGTCTGGCCAGTCTCCTGCAAATTTCAACAGCTGCGCTGTCACGTAATGAACCACCGATATTTCCGTTTTGCGGATAGGGTAAAAAATTTCCAGTATGCCAGAAGATGACGAGTGGCCTTAATGCGGAAGTATCACCTACAGGTTGATATACGTCCATGATCAGCGGCTGTGGGATTGCTTGTCCGGCAATTGGAAAGGCCAGGATAGTTGCATTTACGCCATAAATCTGGTTTGGCGTAACAGAGACTTCATCAAATACTTCCTCAAGGAAAGGTACTTGAGCAGAAACGGTCAGCGTCAATCCAAAGAAAAGGCTAGCAAAGTAAAATCTCCTCATAATTTTGATTTGTTTAAGGTGAAATGAATTTATTGGGTTAAATCTTTTTGAAGTCATAAAGTAAACTGATATATGCGAGACGACCAATATCAGGTCCGCCATAGGTTTCAAAATGTTTATTATCCAGGATATTGGAAGCTCCAATTTTGACTGTAGTATTCAATCGGTCAAGTTCCACACTGACCTGGGCATCTAACAAATCATACGATGGAACATACCCGGTAAATTGAGGTGATCCTTCATACAGGAATCCATCAACCCACTTGTAATTTATCCCAAACCCAACTTTCTGAAGCACATCAACATCAAATAAATTAATCCCCCGGCCATTCACACCAAGATTGTATTTATGTTTTGGTGTATTATAAGCTGGAATGATAGGATCATTTTCATCGACCTTCGTCAGATCATTGAAACTATAATTTCCATTCAGTGTAATATGTTCTGATAAATAATAATTGAGGCCAACACTGAAACCTTGTGTTTTTACTTTCGTTTTTGAATTGGCAGAATACCTGTAGATCACTGTATTTTCAGGAAATACTGGAGGAGGCGCATTTAAATCAATATCCGTACTGACTCCAAGTTGATAGCCCAGGAAATGTTGATACTCGTTGCGATAGTAACTCATGTCCACAAATAAAGATTTAAATAGTGTTGTCCTTGCCCCAAATTCAATGGTGTTTACTTTTTCAGGGCGGATAGCATCGATACTGAAATAATCCAGGGTATCCCAGTTGAGGGTATTCAGTCCATCAATAAAGGATTCAATGGTCACCAGGCTGTCCACAGGACCGATGTGCCCTGCAAGTGTGGCACGTCCAACATTAAGGTGTAAATATTGATCGGATAAAGTAGGATTTCTTAGCGCGCTCGAAAACGACATTCTGAAAAAAGTATTTTCCGCTGGTTTATACACCAGGCTGGCGGCTGGGGTCCCGATCATATTCATGTTTTCATTTTTATCCAGTCGCATCGTAGCAGAGGCGATCAGCTTATTGTCAAAAAACTTTTCTTGTAAGCCAGCATAAACACCATATTCTGAATTCTTGATAGCTTCAGTGCTGTCGTTGAAAATTGTTCCATTAGATACCGGCGCATATAAGCGGTAATTAGCACCTATCCTGATTTCAGAAATAAAACTTGGATTGAAAGTGTATTCGCCATGAAGATGGTACAAGGCGGATTTGTCATAAAAGCGGGTGCCATTTTCTTCATTATTATAACGACTGGTGATGTCCTTAAAAGCTGTTTCGAAGCCAGGAGTACCCGGATAAAGAAAATCCTGAATATCATCTTCGATATGGATATTCTTACTATTCGCATACGCTTCAGCCATCGTATGCCAGATAGTAAGTGAATCATTGTAATCCACCAGCCATTGTTCGGCTGCTGCCTCATCAAAAGTTGGATTGAAAAGGGAAT
>DASXWI010000274.1:0-4001 GCA_036503755.1 Saprospiraceae bacterium
CGTAGAAGCTTCACTTCTTTTTCCTTCATGTTATCCTTAGCCTCTATGAGCGATTTATTCCAAACCAGCGTTTGGGGATCGATCAGTTGAGCTACCAGCATGGAATACTTCTCATGGAATTGCTTGCGTGCATTCAGCAACTTTTGCAATGCTTCGGGTACATTGTTACTTCCGGCAAATTCCTTTTCGATGGTGGCGATATATTCTCCGATTACCTTTTCGATCACTGCGGTGATCAATAATCTTTTATCGGAGAAATAATTCCATAATGATTGTTTGGAAATGGATGCATCAATGGCGATCTCCGCCATCGTGGTTTTATCAAATCCAAAGTGACCAAAGCGGCGTATAGCGACTTCGATGATCCGATCCCTGGTGGCAAACACCGTTGATGGGTTTTCTTGAGCGATTGTATGTACCATTTGTCTTTTTGACTTTTTGGTTTATAAAGTCAAATGGTAAACGCCGCCCTCCCCTTTAGAGTTCTAACGCAATCAAAGTTTTAGCACTTCAATCACTCCTAATGGCTTTGAAGACAGGGATATCGGACACAAACCCGAATCTATAATGTTGATATTCAACACATTATTGAGGTGTCGATGGCCTTTTTAACAATTGATAATAAATGGAAGGATTAGAAAAAGGGGGGCTTAACTGGTTTGAAACACACTAAAAATCCTGGAATCAAGGTGACTGACGAAGACCGTTGAAGAAAACGGCGGCAAACTCTTTCTCCCTTTTCAAGATTGCCCGGAAGTCATTTTTATCCGGAAAAAGGGTTTCCTTCCGGGCTAAACTGGTCTGGCGGAAGCCATCCAGAAAATCAAAAAACAACTCTGCCGTCAATTTTGGATTATCCATCTGCAGATGGCCCGAAGCTATTCCTCTTTCCATAATCTCGATGATCCGTGATAATTCACGAACACGTAAATGAGTGAATATGGATTTCAATTCAGCAGGAATCGTCGCGTAGGTAAATTTTTTCAAGTACTCCAGGATGTTGTAATACTTGATGATAAAATCAGTGCGAAGTTCCAAAAACAACTGAATCGCTTTTATCGGATCCTTTTCGTCGCGCAATCTTTGGGTGTCTATGATTTCTCCTTCGGCAGTGATGGTCCCGAGGACGGCAGCATAGAGAGCAAGTTTATCCGGAAAATAATAATACAATAATGCTTTTGAAAAAGCCAGATCATGACTGATCTCATTCATGGTCGTTTTTGACACCCCGAAATGAGCAAACCGCTTTACAGCGGCTTCGAGTATAGCTTCACGTTTCTGATCCTGGCTCATAAAGAATGCTACACTTATACCTCGTGCTCCTCTTTCTTTTTCTTTGTACTTCTCGAAAAACTATACACATCTTCCACCGCACGGTATCTCACCATTACTTCACCTGCTATGAGCAAGATCACTCCGCTGATAAATAATCCATTACGTAACAATTCCACGATGACTGTCCAGGAAGGCCACAATCGTCCTACAAAGATTAATTCGAATGCAATCACAACCGCGCTCGAGAGCAATAACATCAAACTGAAATTCCGGTATGGACGAACCGTAGGTTTTTTTTGCCTGATGATACAATTGATCAGGAATAATTTTGTACTCTCATGATCCGGGTTAATCTTGACGAGTTCTTTAAGAATATGGATGGCTTGTTCTATTTTATCCAGGTTGTGCAATGAAGCAGCTTTTTTAAAGAGCGTTTCATAATAAACATCCTGTTCTCGGTGCATGATGATATTCCTTTCGATGCTCATCTCCAGGATATGATCAGCAAGTTTGGCCTGCCTGGCATATTCACCGGTTTCAAACAAAGCCTCACCATACAAAACCATCACATCGAAATATTCATCCGGATCGAGGTCACGTAATTTGAAAAAATTCTCTTCAATAAACTGGATCTTCTCCTTATACGCCCCTTCCTCGATAGCCAGGAAGGCCTCGTAAGTCTTGGATCGTGAGGAATACATGGATCTCATAGTAATGGATAGAGATACGGCCTGCTCGGACTGGCATCCAACTCAAGCGCCGGAATCTGAATCTGAAGTAAATATAACCCGTCCGGTACCATATTGTCAATATAGGCCATCTCCGTAATCGTCGCCTCAAATCGCGTCCCTTCCGGGTATTGCCACCAGGCTTTATGTGCTTTTAATTCCCCGCCATCTTCCTCGCGGTCAACAGATGGGAGGTCTAGTAATAAGTGTTTAATTTTCGCTTCTGCCATTCGCTTTGCCACGCTGGCATCGAGGTAAGGTGGATTGGTGTTTCCATAGTGTCTCACCAGTTTATCTTTATGGTTAGGCAAGGTACGGATGACAATTGCTTCAACTCCTTCTTCCCATTCAAGTTGATCGATGACTTTATCACCATTGCCTTGCAAGGTTGGATAAACCGAAATCAACTGTGCGATCCATGCTCCTTCTCCAAGTGTTTCATGAATGGAATATCTCTCTTTAGTGATATGACCAACACATTCTGTATGGGTGCCATTGCCATGTGGATTGAGGCGAAGGTTGAAAAAATTTACGGATGCACCTTCTCTTGTATCCCCAACCCATTCACCTGCTTTATGAGGAGAAGCTTCGTATAGTGGGGCATAAAATGCATTTGGTTGTGGATGAGTATGATCTAATGGGATGGCAATACAGTATCCATTACTTAGATCCGCATGAAATACTTTTCCTTTCCATGATACCGGTACCTGCAGATGTGCCATCAGTTTCTTGAATCTTTTCCCCAGGTAAGCTTATCATGCAGTGTCCTGAGAAAGGAATAATTATGCAGCTGAATAAAACGAGTCATGACCTCTGCTTTTCGAACCGTGAGCCTGTCCTCTGCAGTGACGGCTTCGAATCTCGAATCAAGTGTACACAAAAAGTTTTCCGCACGTCCTTCTATTTCAAAAGAAATAACACTCGTGTCCGGTATAATAATCGGTCTTACCGAAAGATTGTGTGGAGCAACAGGAGTGATGACAAGGTTTCCTGAATTAGGGAAAACTATTGGTCCTCCGCAACTCAACGAGTAACCGGTAGAACCTGTGGGTGTACCAATGATGAGGCCATCAGCCCAGAATGAGTTTAGCAACTCACCATTAATATATGTGTGAATGACGATCATACTGGATGTATCCCGTTTATGCAACGTGAAGTCATTCAGCGCAATCTTGCAATCCATGAAAATATCAGCTGTAGTCTCCAGCCGGATCATCGTGCGCTCATCGTACCGGTATCTTCCACCCGCCAATTCGCCAACAGCATAGCCTGCTATTTTTCCTTCGATACTGGACAAAAATCCCAGTCTACCTAGGTTGATCCCCATGATCGGGATTTGATTTTCATTGACCAAGGCAATAGCCCCAAGTACGGTCCCATCACCTCCGAATGCCATAACGACGTCAATTGGGGTGGATTGGAAGTCTTTAAAAGACTGGACCCCCGCATGGCCTCTGACCACAGGTTCTGCCTGTTCCCAATAGGGTTCATAGGCAAATGGGGCAATACCCTCCTTTTCCAGGGCTCCAAGCACTTCCAGGAGACATTCCCGGTGGTTTGGCTTATAGACCTGGCCGTAGATCAAGACGTTCATATGGTTACAACATGCTGTCGCCCGTAAAGATCAAAAATGATACCATATCGAGAGACAGTAAGACAGTAAGAGAGTAAGAGGTGTGGGGTGTGGGTCTTTTAAATTGTTCTTCAACACGCAATAACCATTAAAGGAAGAGAGGGGGGTTATGATCTATGATTCCCCTCTCTTTATTAGCTATCTCATGGACCCACCCGACAGAATTGCTTCTTGTGCAACTCACCCCCAACCCCTCTCTTAAAAATGGTTATATGTACGAATATGCCTCTGTGTGGAATAGAGGGGAGTTATAATCTTTCACTCCACTCTCTTCCTATGAAAATCTGTTTCTAATGATCGATACTTCAGTAAGAGAGGGGTCGGGGGTGAGTTTGAGTGAAAGCAATGCATAAGTGGGATACAAG
>DASXWI010000275.1:0-2354 GCA_036503755.1 Saprospiraceae bacterium
CTACGTATCCACAGCCGCTTTCATGTGCAACGATTGTTGCAGATACATTGCACCGTGAAAACCCGACGATGAACAAGCATAGCTGTACTCCAGGTGTGAACGGAACCGAAGGTATGTGCGTTGGGATCCTTCCAGGCTGTACATATTCACCTGGGAATACAGTATCGGTGATCATCGAAGTCAATATTGTTCCCGATCCGGATACTGCAGTGCATTTGACTGGTTTTTCCTTCTATGAAAAAGCACCAACAGAGTATGTTTGGATTAATGGACCAACAGGACCCAATAACTATCCAACTTTGTACGGACTACGTGTTCTGAAAAACGGGCTAGAGATTTTCTCTTCCAGTGGTAATGCTACCGAACAAACCTGGAACCAGGAAGTATACGACTTCCTTGATAATGTTGATTTCCTGGTGAAGGATCCAACAACCTTCCGTTTCGAACTCTTATCATATTGTCCTGTAGGAAATGGAGCAACAGAGTCTGTGTGGGACCTTGACGAAGTCGATATTATTGCAAGCTGTGCCTCTTTGAGTGGCTTCAATAAAAATATTTCCGGTCGTATCCTCACCGAAAGTGGTTTAGTCGTACCGGGTGTTGAGGTCCACCTTTATGATGATGGTACTTTTACCAATGACATTACTACAACGACAGCTAGTGATGGAATCTATATTTTTGAAAGTAATGTACCTGACACGGATTACTACGTTACAGCATATAAAAATGACAATCATGCGAATGGGGTCAATACCTTAGACCTTCTTATCATGCAGAAGCATTTATTGGGCATTAAGGCATTCACATCACCATATCAGTTTATTGCAGCGGATGTCAATCGCAGCCATAGTTTGAGTGCACTTGACCTGGTTGAAATCAAGAGACTACTTCTTGGGAAGTATGATCGTTTCCCACGAAACACCAGTTGGCGATTTGGTGTGGCAAATCAAAGCCTCGATGTAGATTATCCTTGGTTGTTCAACGAAACGTTTAGCATTGAGTCCCTGGTTGATCATATTACAAATGCTGATTTTACAGCCATCAAAATTGGTGATGTCAATCACGATGCAATCATTGGGTTAACTTCCAATCCTGTTACTCCAAGAGGCAGTGAACATGTGATCTTGAAAACAGAAAACAAAGCATTGTCAGCTGGGACTGTTGTAAAACTTGACATCACTGGTGAGAATATTATTGAAATGGCTGGGTTGCAATTTGGTATTGCATTACAAAATGGCCGTATACTCGAAATCCAGGGTGGGGCATTGGAAATCACAGATGATCAATTCCATATTACACCTGATGGCCGTTTGCAATTGAGTTGGACGAACGATGATCTTGTAAGCGTCTCATCGGATAGGGTTCTGTTTAGCCTTGTAGTCATGTCTGACCTTGACGCAATGACCGGGACTCAACTTGTTTTGCAGGAGGATCGTTTGAAACCGGAAGTTTATGTTGGTGAAGATTTAAATGTTTCACCAATTGAGTTAGAAACAACATTAAAACAGGAGGTCATTTATGAAAATGCGCTTCTTGGAAATGAACCAAATCCTTTTGATGAAAGTACCACCATCCGCTTTGGACTTGCCCACGATGCTCCTGTAAGCTTCACCTACTTCAATTTGTCAGGCCAGGTGATTCATTCCCAGAAAGGAGAATTTTCCAAAGGCAGCAATGAGATTAAGGTAGATGCCATAGACTTGAAAGGAAATACTGGAATCATCATCTGCCGTATGCAAACCGATGGATTTGTATCGACACAAAAAATGGTAGTCGTCAAGTAGGGGACAACTGTTAAATGGTTAATGTTAAATGGTAAATGTGTAGGGATTTAGAAGTCTCTGCACATTTGCTTTTTAGGCAGATGCCAGATGTCAGATGCCAGACATTAGACATTAGACATCAGACATCAGATGCCAGATAAACATTTAACCAATCCATGAGATTTCAGACATCAGACGCCATACTTCAGACTCTTGATTTACCGATTTAACCAAATAACCATTTAACCAATTAACCATTTATCCAATTACCATTGACCATTTAACATATATCCTCCTGAACACCTAACCTCATAAGTTCCTGATGGCAATGATCCAGGTCATTTTCCGCCCTGATTTTTGTAGCCATGGAAAGCGGTAATTTTGCGATCATCTTATCATAACGAGTCATACCAAAATGAATACTACAAGTAAGTATAAAACCGCAGCAGAAGCAGTAAAGGTGGTTAAATCAGGGGACAGACTTTTTTTGCATGGAAGCGCAGCGACTCCGCACACACTTATCCGCGCTCTAGGCGATCGTGCTGATGAACTGGAGAATATTGAAATTGTTTCCATCTGCACCTTGGGAGA
>DASXWI010000276.1:0-2345 GCA_036503755.1 Saprospiraceae bacterium
CTTATTCCTCCACCATATCTCGCAGTATTCCCAATAAAAGTGCAATGTGAAATATCCGGATTGGAGTTGGTATGATTCATCATGCCACCACCATCTTCACCTGCAATATTTCCTGTGAATGTGCAGTATTCGACTGAAGGAGAGCCTGCATTTGTATGCATGCCTGCCCCATTATTGTTGCTTGCAGGGTAGACTCCTCCACCATTGGCATTTCCACCGGATATCGTAAATCCACTGATCAGCGCAGTGGAATCCGTGCCTGATCCTGTGACAACATTGTAGGCATTATTGGTCGTGGAAGACACCTGATCGATATCTCCGCTCAGAATGGTAATATTCGTTTGCCAATTGCGTTGACTCAGGGTTGTTTCTGTGCCATTGAAGCCGCCATAAACTGCTTTGTTATTACATAGCTGAAAGGAACTGGTTCGCGAGTTGTTGGTCTGTAGGGTTCCTTCATCAGGATAGTATGTTCCGTTGGCAACCCAGATTTGTGTCGCCACTTCGCATGTGCAGGCCAATGCCAGCGCATCCTGGAGTTTAAGAAATGCATTGGCCCAACTTGACCCGTTATTATTTCCGGTAGCGTCTTTGTCAACATAAAGAATGCCCCCTTCAGCACACTGACATGGATCCGGATCTGTGTCGTCGCAGTCCGCTGCATTCGCTACATATCCAATAGGTGCATCACATTCTTCTGTAGATACATTTGGATTACCAAGTCCATCTTCATCTGCATCTGCATACCAGGTGACAGGATCGCAAGATCCTTCGGTAAACTCAAATGCGCCCATGTCTATGACATCATTCATAACCCGGTTGTTGCCATCAGCATCATAACCTTCATCATTTGCATCATTGAACGCAACATCAAGAGCTGGTGAGCCTGATTGAAGTCTCAGATTGCCACCTAAGGGAGGATCGTAGGGATCCCCATTCATGATGAAAAGTGGATCAACGGCTATATTATTTCCTCCATCCGTACCTATTGCCGATTGCCAGCCACCACCGCTGCCACCGCTATTGGCGACCAGGGAATAGGAGACTGTGCATGTAGATCCACCATTAAAAATGGAAGCACTTGTAGATGTTGTACTTCCATTGTTACTGTTATACCAGAAAATACAATTTATAACATCGGCATGGCTACCTGCATTATTGTACATAGCACCGCCACCATTGAGTGACGAATTACCTGAAAAGGAACAATTGGTAAATAGCGGTGATAGCGATAAGGTGTTAAAGACTCCACCACCATAATAACTCCAATTTCCTAAAAATACACAGTTCGTAAAGGTCGGCGATGAAGAAATATTATATGCACCTCCACCCTGGGCTGTATTATTGCCATATGCCGAGTTTCCGGAAAATGTTGTATTTACAACTACCGTATTACTCGCAGTCCCATTGTACATTCCACCTCCATACTGGACCGCAACATTGTTGTAGATATAGCAGTTGCGGATCTTGGGGCTACCAGAAATGGTATATACACCACCTCCATTATTGTTAGAGTTGCCCTTGGTGATTGTAAACCCATCGAGAATCGCAGAATTATTTGTTCCGGAACCGGTGACAACATGATAGGCATTCCCGTTCGGGATTCCATCGCCATTAATATCACCGCTTAGGATAGTTTCATTGACTAACCAGTCCCGCTCTTCAAGACTGGTTTCGGTACCTGCAAATCCTCCATAAATGGCTATATCATTATAAAGAAGAAAAGTGCTGGTAAGCGAATTATTGACCTGGCTAAATCCTTCATCGGGGTAGTATGTGCCGGCCGCCACCCAGATCTGCACCGGTACTCCATAATAGAAAGCGAATTCAATTCCATCCTGGAGATTGGTAAGAGCATCAGCCCAACTTGAGCCATCCTCCCACCCGGTAGCATCTTTATCGACATAGATAATGAAATCTTCACTTGGGTATTCAGAAGTAGCATGTAATGTGCCTTGATTCAACAGACAAAGACACAAACAAAAGGCGGCGAATAGTTGATTTTTCATGACGTATGGATTTGGATTTAAACGATCACAAACCTATCAGACAGGAAGGGCAGAAAGAATATAACTTTGGTTATATGGGTTGGTAAAGGAGGTGAGAGGCTTAGGAGGTGAGGAGGTTAGGGGTTAAATGTTGAAATGTGGAAATGGTTAAGAGATTTATCCATGAAGTCAAAGACATCTTTCTATTGACTTAAATAAGCACCTGCTGTAAAACAGAAATCCCCGGAAACAAATGTTACCGAGGATTCTGCTGCGGGTTTTTGAGGTTTGCCAGGTTTTAGGGGTAAAATTTGGTTGCAGCTCCGGAGAGCTGCAACTTAAAAGGGGTGAATTGAA
>DASXWI010000277.1:0-3121 GCA_036503755.1 Saprospiraceae bacterium
CAACACACCTTGTTCCAAAGGAGAAAAAGCAATCGCGCCGACACCTTCATTTTCCAGGACACTAAGCAGGCCATCCTCTTCAACCCAGCGGTCTAGCATGCTATATCTTGGTTGATGAATCAATAATGGAGTGCCCATTGCACGAAGTATATCCGCTGCTTTCTTTGTAGCTTCTGATTTGTATTGGGATATACCTACATAAAGTGCTTTTCCCTGTTGTACGGCAGAATGTAAAGCACCCATCGTTTCTTCGAGTGGTGTGTATGGATCCGGGCGATGCGAATAAAAGATATCCACATACTCAACTCCCATCCGCTTGAGACTTTGATCAAGACTTGCCAGCAGGTATTTGCGCGAACCAAAATTTCCATAAGGCCCAGGCCACATATCCCAGCCTGCTTTAGTCGAAATGATCATCTGATCACGGTAAGGTTTGAAATCATCTTTAAAAATCCTTCCAAAGTTTTCCTCTGCAGCCCCGAAGGGAGGACCATAATTATTTGCTAAATCAAAATGTGTGATTCCATGATCAAAACATGCCCGCAGAATATTACGTCCATTTTCCAGGTCATCAGTATGTCCAAGATTATGCCACAAACCAATAGATATTGCAGGAAGGAGTAATCCACTACGTCCACAACGACGATATTTCATCTCTTCATACCTGGATTCGTTCGCTACGTACATGCCCGGTGCATAAGCATCATGGATTTTCATAATAGTTTGTTTTAGAAATTTTTTAATCCAATTCAAGATATTGAAAAAAGTATTGCCGCTCCCGCTGCCAGTTGAGAAGAGGTAACCTTGAAGCAAGTTCATCAACCTGCTTAAGTTGCCCAGCTGCAAAAGCACGTATAGTCTCCCGGTCATCATGAAGAAAACGATGTTCTGTAGCTCGCTGGATTTTTTCAATCATCGGGTGATACTCAAGATCCGTAGAATCCAGGTATGCATTTGAAAATATATCCCAGATGATGTCTATCGCTAAAGGGGAAGGGTGGATCAAATCTCTTTCATAATACCTGTAGTCCCTGAGCTCATCCATCATGATCTCATAAGCAGGAAAATAAGAAGTATCCGAAAAGGTTTGAGTGACCTCATCTATAGCAAGAAGAAGAGTGGCTTTGCTTCTTTGATTTTCAACAAGACCATCTCTTATATGCCTTACAGGACTTAGTGTCCAGATAATCCGTGCATCAGGTGATAATCGTTCAATGGCTGCAAATATCTTTTCAAATGCATCTACGCATTCCTGAACAGAAAGCTGTTCGGATGTGAATGCAGATTGTGGAATTTTATGATTATTACCGGCAATGGCTAATGTTTCCTTATACCGAAATATCCTCGAGGTCCCTGGACTGATAAACGCTACTGCGCATTTTTTCAGATGTTGATGAGCAGATTCAATCGACTTGTTAATCTTGTCGATGACAACTTGTTTGTCTCTTCCTGAAAACGAACCATGATGATCCATGCTGTGATAAAAACCATCGTGCAGAACGAGTTCATCTGAATTATAAAACTCAAGATTTGATATTCGGTCAAGAGATCTTGCAAGTGATGCCGGATTGTAGAGAATGCCGGATGGATTGCTTAAAACTTCATACTTGTATCGATCGAGTTTGCTACTGATATGTTCTGCGAAGCATGATCCTGCCATAAACACAGCATCCTTGTATCGGACTTTCGGATGAAAGTCCGGAATGTTTACCCTGGTGATGAGATGTTCTGTGGTTAGCATATGTTATTAAATATCCATGTTTAAGGTCTATACCATTCTTTACTAATAAACTTTGTAACGGCTTCGGATAAAGAATCCTCCAGCCAAACCAAAAACAAATCCTCCGATATGAGCAAACCAGGCGACACCGGATGTATATGCTGAGGAGGGTACTATCGAAACGAAACCATTAATAAATTGTTGAATCCCCCAAATGCCAAGGAAGAATAAAGCAGGCATATAAAAGGATCGAAAGAAAATCAAGACAAACACTTTGATCTTACTGGCGGGAAACATAACTAAGTAAGCGCCAAGAACTGCAGAAATAGCGCCACTGGCTCCAACGGCAGGAATGGCACTATTAATATTGAAGAGTATGTGCGCTGCGGAGGCTGCTAACCCACCTCCAAAGTAGAAGAGGATAAATGGGATCTTCCCTATCACGGCTTCAATATTATCTGCAAATACCCATAGAAAGAGCATATTGCCGATCAGGTGCATCCATCCTCCATGAAGAAACATATTCGTCAGCAACGTAAAATAATCCTGGCCACTGGCAATTTCTTTGGGGATAACACCATAGTGCATCACAAATCCTTGCTGGTTAGATGGCCCGAGACTAAGTTGGAAGATGAATACAAAAATATTGAGGCCAATAAGCAGGTAAGCGATGATGGGGTTATAGCCTCCTTTGACCTGGTCATCTCCAATCGGAAAAATCATCTGCTTTGATTTGTTTCCCCTAAATGTAGTTGGAATAAAAGGATTTAGATTTATCCTACATTTCAGGAAGCAAAAAGTTATGGCCATATCCGTTATTGAACATTTAGCCCATACATTAGGGAGTAGGGATGAAGTCCCAAATATTGCCCTTGCTGAAAAGATATGTAAGGCCAATGATCATGTGGCTACGCGTGAGTTGATTTCACTACTTCATCACAAGACAGGGGGTATCAGAAATGATGCTATCAAAGTATTGTATGAGATAGGAGATCGAAAGCCGGAACTCATTACCGGCTATATTGAAAATTTTCTGGTAACACTTACTCACAAGGACAACCGAATGAGATGGGGTGCGATGTCAGCCTTGTCTGCGATAAGCTCAGCAAAACCTGAAATCATCGCAGAACATCTGGCATCCATAGTCGATGCTATGGATACAGGCACTGTCATCACAAGAGACCATGGTGTTTACATTCTTGCCAATTGCTCACGGCTAAAAAAATATCATGCTGATTGTATGGAATTATTGCTTGAGCAAATTGAAAAAGCCCCGGTCAACCAAATGCCCATGTATGCAGAGAAAACAGCCGAAGTCATCTCCAGTCCATATATCAAGCGATTTGAAAAAATAGTTAAATCAAGAAAGGATGTTCTCGACATCCCGAGTAAACAAAAGCG
>DASXWI010000278.1:0-9095 GCA_036503755.1 Saprospiraceae bacterium
CAGGATGGTAACATCCGTTGCCAAAAAAAATCTATCCTTGCCCTGTAGGGGCAAAACTGACTATGTGAGTATCATCGGTAAACGCAGAATCCTCCTGTTGACAATTGATATTCTATGAAAATATCGAGCATCAATGCCCCATAGGGGCTACAGGTTGGTAACTACCGTTGGATACTCAGCGTACCGTAGTGTACAGGAAGTCCTGATGATAATACCTGGTATCTATACAAACCAGGAGTCCATGTAGAGGTCTGAATCGTAGCAGATCGTGAACCGGTTAATGCTGAAGTATACACCGGTTGTCCAAGCGAATTGATAACTTGAATAGAAGGCTTTTCTAATTCAGGTAATTCCATGGTAAAGTACGTGCCGGCAGGATTAGGATATACATTAAACCTGGAAGTCTCTTCAGGAGATGTAGCGAGGGTACCTTCTTTGATGGTTATGATTTTGAAGTTGTCAAAATAAAATCCATCTCTGTGCACAAAACCATCTGACACCAGCAAAAAACGCAACTGTATAGTTTGTCCCTGGTAGGAGCTGAGATCAACATTCTCAAGAACCCAATTTACTTGCTTCCCATCATACAATGGTTCTTCATAAAGTTGGAAAAGAGAACCTAATTTCGATTGCTCGCCACAAAGATTCTCCCAGGACTCACCATCTGTGCTGGCCTGGAAAACAACATAATCATAATGGTCTTCAATTTCCCATTTTGTCCAGAACTGAGCATAGGCTGTTGTGATATCATGCAAATCAATTTGCTGATCAAGGACGATGGCTTCATGTGAATCAGGCAGGTATTCCCCTAAAGGGCTATCCGTGATGGACACAGGACCGGTTTTATATTCTGCGGTGGTCGTACTCCACTCCATGCCTTCACTGGTATCCCATTGCGACAAATCATTATCATTAATGGCCAATGTTTTAAAATCTGCACGAACTTTGGTCAGCGTATCTCTGAATGTATAATTTCCTTGCTGACAGATAATTTCAATCTTCACAGACGAACCATAAGCAATCTGGTTATCAATTGAAAAAGATAAGCTTCTTTCGTGAGGTTCAAATTTGTCAAGATCCAGGTTGATTGGAGCCGGGACATTCAAGATGTGTGGGCTCAGCGGAGCAAACGTGATAGAGACTTCTCCATCAAGCAATCCAAAACGATTAAAACCTAGTTCGAGCGGGTTAACTCCAGGCTGAATAAATTTTGGTGATTCATCTGTGATTTCAATGAGTGAATTTACAAGACGGGCACCCAAAAGATTCATTTCAAGTGTAGACTGGCATAAAGGGATTATGCGTTCGCGAACAGGATAAAAACCATCATCAGGGTCTCCAACTTCCGGGGTCATGGCATAGATTCCTTTTGCCCCATACATCCAGTCATCAGAATCCCCATTGGTGATGTATCCAACGGTTTGCATTCCGGTACCATACACAAAGCGGTTGAGTTGGGTCAACAATTCTCCATAGCTGGTATATAGGACGGAATCCGGAGTATGTGAATTATTATATCCCCATGGATAGACCAAGAGGTTTCCATAGGCATGGTGATTGAGTGCGAATTGGAAATCATGAGTGTTGCACAAAGAAGCAATCGCTTGCGTTTCAGGTTCCGAGAAGGCATAGGGTCCGCGATATGTATCACTTCCTTCAAAGCCAGAAGAGCCTTCTTCATCATGACCCCACTTGTGACCGTAGTTTCGGTTCAGATCGACACCATCTATCTCCGGTTCAAAACTTCCGTTGCCGTCATTGTCGCGCATGTTCTTACGATGATTGCGGGTGAAGACGTCTTCCGTTGGATCATACCCTGCCATGTTGTAATTCATGCCGTCAGGATTAACCACAGGCACAAAGTATAATTCAGTGTTGTCAAGGATCTGTTTGATCATTGGATCTTTGTCATAGTTTTCCAGGAGATACCACATGTAGTAAATCGTCTGGCTTACACTGATGAGTTCGCGTGCGTGATGCAAACCTGTATAGAGCACCTCAGGCTCATTTTCATCGATCTCAGGTTTGTCTGAAATCTTAACAACGTAGATGCTATTGTTCTGCCATGTTTTGAAATTCCCAATAGGTTTCCTCACGGAGATCAAGTTGGGATAGAGAAACTGCATGACATCGAGTTGGTCGAGGAGTTGTGGTAATGAAAAGAACCCTCCGTAACTACCTAGTTCAAAATTTTTTGGGACGATCTCATCAAATGTATGGTCCTGGCAATCGAGGAAATTTTCACGTTTAGGCGTTTCTGCTTGCTGTTGTTTTCTGTACACATTCATGTCCGGAATGTCTACTGTATAGCGGATTCCGAGGGCATCGAGGTGTTTGAATTGAAAATCCTGTATTTCTGTAGTGAAGGTATTCCGGGTACCGCCATGACCATGGGTGAGGTCCAGGCCTGCTTTCGCCAGGTCGCTTCTTGTCTGGGTTTCATCGATCGGGAAGGTTACGCGGGAGAGGATCGACTGGGCTGAGATGATATCTGACAGGCAAAACAAGGACAGCAGGAGGACAAATCTGATCATGGACACGGGATTACTATCGGTAAGGTGCTAAATGCGATGCAAAAATAAAAATATACCTGCGCCCGCAGACCACTTTATGACCTTAAAGGCGTATAGAAAGCAAAAATAACAAATAAAATACATATAACAAAATTTTATCATGTGTTTTTACGTGCCCGGCAAGGATTTAAAAATATTTTCTTGCCGAAAAATTAAATAAGTATATCTTTCGTCCAGATCCATAAAATTTTTCGATGAGAATATCTGAGTCGAAAAACCAACAAATTATGATCCTCAGGAAACCCGCTGTAAAGCGGGTTTCTTTGTTTAGGCTCATTTCTACGGCAACCCTGGTATGCCTGGTGACTTTTTTGTCAAATGCCCAGGGCCTCTTTGGATCGGTCGTTGAAGAATTTTCAAGATATCCTGTCCCCGATGCCAGTGTAACTATCTCCCTTGGAGATTCTATCGTGACTGAAGTAGTGACGGACTCCATTGGTCGTTATACCTGGAAGTCTGATAAAGCAGGTAGGTATGAAATCCAAATTGTCGCAACGGGCTATTTACCTTATCGTTTCTCAGATATTATCCTTGACGGGTATTCCACACGACAGGTTGAACATCTTTTGGAAAAAACTTCCTTCAGCCTGGAAAGTGTAACAGTAACAGCTGCGAGCCAGATTTCAACACCTTACATCCGAACTATTACTCCGGACGATATGCTACAGGTAGCCGGCAATTTTGAAGACCCTGTACGTATTGCGCATAGCCAACCGGGAATTATTCTCCTTAATGATCAAGCCAATCAATTATCCGCAAGAGGCAAATCACCGGTGTTTAATACATGGTTGCTCGAAGGTCTTGATATTGTCAATCCCAATCATACAAACAACGCAGGCACCCTTTCAGACTTACCTACACAATATGGCGGAGGCATTAATATGTTTTCTGCGCAAACTCTTGGTTCGACAGACATCTTCATGGGCATCAATCCGGTCAGCGTAAACAATATCAGCGGCGCTGCTATTGATATGCATTTGCACGAAACAGCCAAACCTGAATGGCGTGCTAAAGCCGGGCTTCTTGGTTTTGAATTCGGTGGTGGAGTTGAGTTGGGAATAAACCGAATTCTTGATTTTAATTTCAGGTACAGCTTTACCGGCATATTAACTTCGTTGGGAGCGGATTTCGGAGGAGAACAGATCAACTATTATGATGGTGTACTTTCCTACAGGCAAAAAGGTGATTTACATTCCTTGAAAGCTTTTGCCTGGGCCGGCCATAGCATGAACATTTTTGATAAAGCTGAAGACGCGACAGACATTGATGAGTACAAAGATTTCTTTGACATTGATTATGGAAATGATATTCTAGGTGCGGGTGCAACATATGAATACACATTAAATCCCAAACTGCTACTCAAGACCGGCGCGGCCTACTCTACCAACCAGACAACGTACAGTAAGTTTGGACAATACGAAACGCACATAGATTCAATTGACCAGGAAGATCGCATTTCTATTTTCTCTTCTTTTGTGGAATTGGCTTTCAGGCATTCTGACCGCTTACAATCTATTGCTGGAATCAATTATAAAAACCGTTCGTATGGTGAAACTTTCAACCTCTATCCCTATCTGCCCTTTACGGAGGAATCCATTGCCAGACCTTACCTCAACTCGGTTTTTTGGATAGCCAAAGGGTTGAAGCTGGATCTTGGTGCCGACTTATCTTACTCCACACAACATACAACCTGGGATCCTGGTTATCGTGCATCATTAGCATGGCATTATACAGATGCAAGCCATTTGTTTGCAGGAATAAGGTATGGTGCTGGTGATCCGATATTTCGCACTGTAGGTGGAGAAAATGCGTCTTTTCATTTGAAGAACCAGGTCATTGAAATGGGATGGAATTTCTCTGTTGGGAAACATGCTTTTACGTTAGATGCATATACCCACTCTATGACAAAACTCACCAGGCTGGACCTTATGGAAGGTTTCATCCACCTGGCTGATTATCCATATACCTTTAGCGATTCCGATCCATTATCTGTTGTAATCGATGCAAAAGGGAAGTATCGCGGCATTGAAGGGCAATGGAATTACAGACAAAATGGATGGAGATTTAATATCAACCAAACCATCTTCCAAAGCGAACGAGAAACGAGTAACGATGTGTTGGAGCCAGGCCGATACAATGGACAGTTTGCTACTCACTTTTCAGTAGCTAAAGAACTGATCCGTGAAAAAAATGGTAAATCAAGGATTTGGAATTTTAGTATGCGTGGCATGCTTCATGGTGGACTTTGGGAGCAGGAGATCGACCAACAAGCTTCTGCTGCACTATATACAACTGTTGCTTTACTTGCAGGGACCTTTGATCAAAGAATAGATGATTATAAACGAGTCGACCTGAGTATAGTGAGAACAATTGCGTTTGCAAAAATCAGGTGGCGGTATTCTCTCGACATTCAGAATGTATTGGGTTTTTCAAATACCGCCTGGCGTTATTACGACCCTTACCTCAAAGCAGTTGCTGACCAGGAACAGTTAGGTCTCATCCCTGTCCTTTCCGTTCAGGCCTCCTGGTAAACCATTTGGTAGAAATTTTCATATATGTACCGGAGGTTTGTTATTTTTAGGGAAACTAAAAACAAACGCACATCATGGACGACAAAACCAAATCTATTGTTTCTCATCTTTTTGGGATCGGCTGGATCATTGCATTAGTAATGAATCAGAATGATAAAGGTGAGATGACCTCTTTTTATCTGCGCCAGATGCTAGGTATTCTCATTTTCTCCATTCTCGCCTGGATTCCAATTCCTGTTTTACCTTTTATCATTTGGATAGCAGCCTTTATCCTCTGGGTACTGAGTTTTATTGGCGCATTAAGCGGCGAGAAAAAACTTGTCCCCGTGGTAGGCGATATGTTTCAGCAGTGGTTTAAAGGAATAAGCTGATTGCGAAAGCAATCAACTAGCTATCAGCTATCAGCCGTCAGCTATCAGTTCGTATCTAAAAGTATTTTCTTTTGGAAATTATAATTTCATCGGCAATGATGGAAATCTAGTGTGTTGGTAGTAAGATATCATTCTGACAGCTGAGAGCTGAGAGCTGAGAGCTGAGAGCTATTTCTCAATTTGAAACTCTAACACCATCTCCTCCGATATTTTCCTCTTATAATATACCAACCCTATCCCCTTGGCATAGATTTCTTCGCCACTCCATGTGGAGGAAGTCCAACCATCCTTTTCTGTTTCAAATGTATCTTCTGTGCGGAAACGAACAGCAGGAATCGTCTTACCATCTGAAGTCCATGTAGTATCGCCTGCAAAACGACGACGACGTTGTAGCACGATATGCAGTGAATCTTCAGGCTGGTACCAGTCAAGGTGGGTAAGCCAGACTTTAGTGGAATCACCTGGTTGAAATGGAAATCGATGTGGAGAAATCACTTTTACGTTAATTTCTTTCTGCCTTCCTGTCGTATCCCGGCTATATAAGAGCAAAGAATCCGTCATTACCCCATTATTTACGATTCTATCAAATTGTCGCTGGGCTATTTCTTCGCCATTTCCGTAATTGATACTCTCCACCAATCCTTTTCCACGTGGGATATGGCACCAGACCTCGGACTGAGCTTCAGGATCCCTCAGGTTCTTGTAACGGTAGACCATCCCTCCTTCCGGAAAGCTTCCAATCGGAAAATAATAGGCAGAATAGTCCGTTGGTGCTTCAACCGAAGGGGTGCAAGCGGTGTTAATTAAACCCAAACACATGACAATTTGGCACAGAATCACCCATGTGGTATGGTATCTGATCATATCTTTACACGCTTAAACGATCTTTAAAGTTATGTTTAAATTATTCACCAATTTATTTGGTACCAAATACGAGCGCGACGTCAAGGCCTACTCTCCTATTGTAGAATTAACTAATGAATTTGCGGTTCAGTTTCAGTCCCTTACCAATGATGAACTGCGGGCAAAGACCCTTGAATTCAAGGATCGGATCGCCGAACACCTCAAAGATCTTGACCATGAAATCGCTGAACTTCGCTCCGATGCAGAAGAGGATACAGACTTTTCGGTCAAAGAAGAGTTGTATAAAGAGCTGGACGACGCAATAAAAGAAAGAGACAAATCCCTTGAAATCATCCTAAAAGATTTATTGCCTGAAGCATTCGCTGTTGTCAAGGAAACTTGTCGCCGATTTAAAGAAAATGACTCTCTTTCGGTGAAAGTTACTGATCATGATCGTGAATTAGCGATTAAAAAGAATTACATCACAATAGATGGCGATAACGCCACCTGGAAGAATGAATGGACTGCAGCCGGCGGACATATCAAATGGAATATGGTTCCATACGATGTACAGCTGATCGGTGGCATGGTACTTCATGATGGTAAAATTGCGGAGATGGGTACAGGTGAAGGAAAAACACTTGTGGCTACTCTTCCAGCTTACCTCAATGCATTGGCAGGATTAGGTGTACATATCGTTACGGTCAATGATTATCTCGCTCGACGTGACAGTGAATGGGTAGGACCCGTTTTTGAATTCCTGATGTTGAATGTGGATTGTATTGACAAACACAAACCTCATTCTCCGGAACGCAAACATGCTTACATCTGCGACATTACGTATGGAACAAACAGTGAATTTGGTTTTGATTACCTGAGAGATAACATGGTACGTTCACCAGAAGAACAGGTGCAACGCAAGTATCATTACTGCATGGTGGATGAGGTGGACTCTGTATTGATCGATGATGCGCGTACACCACTGATCATTTCAGGTCCTGTTCCTGCCGGTTCTGAAGAACAGGAATACATGGAGCTCAAGCCTTATGTAGAAAAGCTAATTGATGCACAGCGAAAACTCGCTACACAATATCTTGCTGATGCACGCAAACTCTACCAGGAAGGAAAGTCTGGTTACCAGGAAGGTGAAGCGGGCATGGCATTACTGCGATCATATAGGGCCATGCCGAAAAACAGGCCTTTGATTAAATTCCTTTCTGAAGACGGCATCAAAGTAGGTTTGCAGCGTGCAGAGAATCACTACATGCAGGAGCAATCCAAGAACATGCACATCGTCGATGAACCTCTTTTATTCACCATCGATGAAAAGAACAGGCAAATCGAACTCACTGAAAAAGGATCTGAATACCTGGCCAAATATAATTCAGATCATAACTTTTTTATGTTGCCTGATATCGTGGCGGAAATGCAAGCCCTCACAGAAGCCAGTGATCTGAAAGGTGAAACTTTAGCAGAAGCCAGGCAAACATTGGCACAGGATTTTTCGATTAAATCAAGACGTCTCCACGCCATCAACCAATTGTTGAAAGCCTACACGCTTTTTGAAAGGGATGAAGAATATATTGTGCTCGAAGGCGAAGTAAAAATCGTTGATGAGCAGACCGGCCGTATGATGGAAGGCCGTCGTTATTCTGATGGATTACACCAGGCACTTGAAGCAAAGGAAAATGTAAAAGTCGGAGAGATTACACAGACGTATGCAACTGTGACGCTGCAGAATTTCTTCAGGATGTATCATAAGCTTGCCGGTATGACCGGTACTGCAGAAACGGAAGCAAGTGAACTCTGGCAAATCTATAAGTTGGATGTTGTAGTTATTCCTACCAACAAACCAATTCAACGTGATGACCGCGAGGACCTTGTTTTCAAAACGGCCAGAGAAAAATACAATGCCGTCATTGATGACATTGCTGCTCTTACCCAGGCAGGAAGACCTGTACTTGTTGGTACAACATCTGTTGATATTTCAGAAAAGCTGAGTCGTATGCTCCAACTCAGGGGCATTCCTCATAATGTCCTTAACGCAAAACAACATCAGCGTGAAGCTGAAATTGTAACTGAAGCAGGACATGCAGGAAGAGTAACCATCGCGACCAACATGGCTGGCCGGGGAACTGACATTAAATTAGGCCCTGGTGTAAAGGAAGCAGGAGGTTTGGCCATTGTGGGTACCGAACGCCACGATTCAAGGCGTGTAGACAGACAGTTGCGCGGACGTGCAGGACGCCAGGGAGATCCAGGTTCTTCACAATTTTATGTTTCACTTGAGGATAACCTCATGCGATTATTCCATTCGGAAAGGATCGCTAAGGTCATGGACCGGATGGGACACAAGGATGGTGAAGTGATTCAACATTCGATGGTCACCAAATCTATTGAACGCGCCCAAAAGAAAGTTGAAGAAAACAACTTTGGTATTCGTAAGCGTCTGTTGGAATATGATGATGTTATGAATATCCAACGTGAAGCGATCTATCGCAAACGCAAACACGCTCTTGAAGGTGCGAGATTACAACTTGACATCAACCAGATGTTCATGTCCATGGCGGAAAGTATTGTAGAGAGTGCCAAGAATAAAGGCAACTATGCTGAATTTATCGAAGAAGGAATGACCATCCTGGGCACTGTTCCTGATGTTGATGAAGAAACATTCCGCACAACCGGTATTGATGAGTTAGTTGAAATTTTCCAGGACCAGGTACAGAAACAATACGAAGAGAAACGCTACAAGATAGCTGAGACTCTTATGCCTGTAA
>DASXWI010000279.1:0-3056 GCA_036503755.1 Saprospiraceae bacterium
ATGGAACTGGATGCCGTATTCAGTCCGCTTTCCGAGGTGGTAAAATAACCTGCAAGCAAATAACAAGGAGACCTATTTCATACATATGATAACAGGTGTAGACGTTCTGTCTACACCTGTTTTTGTTATGTGTGAGTCGTGAGTGTCCTATTGAAATGGCTCAACTTATGTCCGTATAAGTTTTCCTCTCGATTCACTGCTCTATGCCCTCTGCCCTCTGCTCTATGCCCTCTACCCTCTGCCCTCTGCTCAGAGTTTGGCAATTTCTTTCTGGTTTCGTATTTTGACAGTGTGAATCGTATTCTCTCTTTACTCCTCATCCTGACGTTTGTGCTTTGCACTAGAAATAACGGCTTTGCACAATCCATGATTTTTTCCGGAGACTCCATCATAAGGGCCTCATGTGAAAAGTATCTGAATTCCCTTGACACCATTCATGTATATAACAACACCGATGATGATTTATTGGTCCGTTGGGAGCTTGTGCAATTTCACCTTCCCCACGATGGTAGCTATTGGTTGATATTTGAGCCTCACCAATATGGTCCTTTCCCAACCCAAGGGTATGTAAACATTGAAGCTCGTGATACAGCCTGGATCATTTTTTATATGTACCAGGATACTTTCTTCCCTGGTGATTCAGCCTCATTCCAAATCAAAGTCTTTGATCCGTTGGACAGCATTACTACTTCACAAACCCTAACGGCTATCCAGTATTGCCCATTGCAAACAAACAATGCCGAGCCCGCCACAGAAACACAACTCCAGGTATTTCCAAATCCTGTCGTAGATGATATGATCATTAAAATACCAGGGCATGTTGCTGCAACATCTCTGATCTTATACTCCATCACCGGTGAAGTAATAAGGCAGTTGCCGCTTACTGATCATGAAATTTCCATGTCCCGCGATGGTCTTCCCGGAGGAATGTATTTTGTAGGTATAGAATCTCATGGTCGGATTGTAGGAATCAGGAAAATTATAATACTAGAGTAGAGTATAACTCTGCTATTTATCCCCTTCTTGGTCAAACTATTTCAATGTCAGCAGCATTGCGCTTTGCATTTTGGTATGAAAATTCCAGAAAATTTTTTCTACTTTAACCATTGCTTACCAAATTACCTACACCATGAGAATTCTGTTTTTGCTCTTATTCTCCATGTGCTCTTTTATGGTCACTTTTTCCTATGCTCAGGAATGGAGAATATTCACCGCAGCAGATGCTGTCAATGACCTTGAATTGGATCAGGATAACCTCTGGACCATCGCAGGCAGCGGGTTGTCCAAAATCAATATTCATACAGGTATTATCCAAAACTGGAACACCGTTAATTCAGGCCTTCCGGATTATGCTTTCAATTACATTGCTGTTGATTCTGCAGATCATGTGTGGATGGCCGGAAAGAGCAATAACCGGATAACACGTTTTGACGGCACAAATTTTGAAACAATCACCACAATCAATGGGAACAATCTCAGATCTCTTTCCGGAATAGTGGTTGCTCCAGATGGCAAGGTATGGTTGAATACAGTGACAGTGACACCGGAAACACAAGATGGTCGTTTGTTCTTTTTTGAAAATGATCAGTTCACCGAGATCGACCCTCCATCCGCCGAATGGTTCATGTCGAATCCTTTAGCCGTTGATACCTCCTCCCATCTCTGGGGCATATTCCATAAAACACAGCATACAGATTATATCATCGGAGAATATGATGGGACACAGTGGATACAACACGATATTAGTTCACTCGGTGCGCGTGTAGGCCATAATGATGAATTAATGGGTGACAGCAAAGGAAATATGTATATCCTGATTGGTAAAAGCACAAGTCCAAATTTTTTAAAGTACGATGGTTCGGAATGGCATCCTATTCCACTTCCGGCATCAATCAATGATTTCATCAACCACGAACGTCCGATATACATTGATCCGCAGGATCGTGTATGGATCAACCTTGAAAATGGAACCTTTATTCGTTATGATGGTCAAGATTGGACAACCATTTCAATGTCTTCACTGGGAATTGATGGAGGATTTCCAGATGGTGTGCGGATGGACAAAAATGATCACTTGTGGATCATTCATAAAAATGAGTATTTCGGAAGTGACCGGACCTTAAGGTATTATGACAATGTGAGTGCAACAATTGTAGACTTGTCTAATGTTCCATTGTCCACCAATGGCATCAGGCAAATCGTGATTGACCCTCAAAACAATAAATGGATATTGGCTGCCAATGGCCTGATCAAATTCAATGGCACTGAATTTATCAATATCGGCCAGGCGGAGGAATATTACAGCATGGTCGGGCCTAACTATAATGGTGGTGTATGGTTGAATACGTTTAATTCTTTTATTAGTCAATTTGATGGTCTCACTGTATCAACCATTGATATCACCAATCCGGAAGGCATCCCATATACCTTTGTGCAAAACACGATCGTAGATCAGCATGGAAAATTATATGTGGCATCGGGTGATAAGCAAATCGTCATATTTGATCATGGAAAAATGACCTATCTCGACAGTATCGATATTCTCTATTTCGATATTCCAGTTTCTCAAGATTGGGTGTATGAAGTCCAGGTTGACCATGATGGAAGATTATATAACATGGGTTATAGTCTTAACCGTTTGGAAGATGATAGCACATGGACCGAAATCCCATTATGGTCAGAGCATCCTGACGCACACGGCTTCACCTTCGCGCCCAATAATGATATCTGGGTAATTCATGGTATTCCTCTGCCTGAACGTGGGCTGAATTTTGAAGTTTATAATGGTACGGAATGGAAACCTTTCGATCATCCATTTATCGATCATGGCATGCCCAAATGGGATAGTGACGAAGTCATGTGGATGGCCACTGACCTTGGCCTGTGTAAGCAAGTGAATGGCGATTGGTTTTGTTACGACGAAAACAATTCTCCATTAACTGGCGGGCGAATCGAGGATTTTGCTTTTGATAGTTTTCGGAATATCTGGATAAGTATGGCTGGTGGCGGCATCATCCTTTTTAATGAGGATAAGATCAATCGCATCGAAGGCGCAG